>CAYGUY010000179.1:0-1552 GCA_964353165.1 uncultured Maribacter sp. | reverse complement strand
AAGTAGGTCGCTGGTAATGTTGGCAATTTGCTGTGTTTTCGGGAGTTCAAAAAAAGAAAGTCCCAAAAATCCTCATTGCGGACGTTAGCCCAGCGGCAATAAACGCCCAAAGATGGACACTCGTATCAAGCGTTATTTCCAGAACCGTGCTCCATTTAGGCGCGAATATAGATGTGCATCATATCTCAAGTATAGATTTTAGTTTCCTGACGATTTCGGGCCGTGCTTTTGCTGATTGGAAGTGTTCTGGAATGTGGCGCAAAAACCAGTCCTGAGAATAAATCGTATTCCACGGCTTTCCAGAATATCCGACAATCCTTTTTTTGCGCTCTTTCGATTCAATGTAGGACAACAGTTTCAAAGCGTATTTTCGATCAAATGCCCAAAGCACTTTCCCCTTGTAAGTGATTTGGAAATAGGCGTCATGAGGCCAATTCAAACTGTGCTTTTTTTGTATCAAACAACGGGAGCATCGGATTGAACCAGTATTTTCCAACTCTTTTGGCAATGTAACGTACCAGTAAGGGTGTCGCCACATATTGGCTTTATAACCTTCCGGTAAATCATTGATATTCTCAAGACTGTTTCCAAGGCCTGGATAGTACAGTGCCGCACGATAATAGCTGCCATGAGAATGCTGACCCCTAAAAACTTCGAAATCTTTCGATTTTCTAAAGTACTCCTCGTCGTTCTTCTTGAAAATTTGATATGTAGCGAAAGCAAATTTTGCAGCTCCACTACAAGATGGGCATCGAATTGTTGCAAATGGTGCCATTATAGGGGGCATGTAAGTACTCATAATTACAGAGTATTGATGTTTCTGACCTCGCACAAGTCGATTAAATCTTTCAAATTTTAGCCCAAAAAATACATGTCATGAGAGTCTTAAAATCGTCCCAATTAAGACACTCACGCTTCGTTTCAAACGAGCCTAAGTTTATTAGTGCCTAGTGCGTTATTCTGGAAAGTACTTTTGGATTTTTTTTGAAAGAGTTGAAAAATCTACCATCTGAATTTGGTGTTGCCCAAACAATTTCTCCCGTAACATAATTTGCAAGTAATTTTTTGTATTTTCATCAAAAACGCCCAAGCTTCCTTGATTGTTTAAATGCTCCCATTCCAGCTCCCAAGCAATGTCACCTATGTTCTTTAAGGCTAATATTCGGAAAATATTGGATATAACTTCATCATCCCGTTTCAGCAAGTAAGGCTGTGGGAGATATTTCAAAACCAAATCATAATCTTGATCGGCGTAAAAAGAACGAATAGAGTTTAATATGAAGGATCGCTTTAACTTAAGGATTACACTTTTCATTTTTCCAAACTTCACGATATCTTCCAAAACAGGCCTTTAGCTTAAACATATATATTTTTCATATGGGTTGTCTTCAAGCACGTCTATAATTGATCTAAATCAGCAGAAACTGAGCGTCCTAAAATCGCTCCAAAACAGCCGCTGGTAATGTTTGAGATTTCGTACTCGCTGAGGTCCGCTTCGCCCCCCTAGCTACCAAAATTGAGCCTCCTAAACCCGCCTCATTACGGACACTCT
>CAYGUY010000178.1:0-1564 GCA_964353165.1 uncultured Maribacter sp. | reverse complement strand
CGCAACCTATAGCTGGCGAACCAAGTTTCCCATTCGGTTTTTAGCTTTCCGGTAATTTCATCGGGATTATAAAAAGCATCCTTTATCTGTGTCAAAGCTTTCTTTTCATCCTTTTTTACATCTGCCAAGTTCCTAAAAAACAGGGTCATGTCCGTTTCGGAATCCTGTAACAGGGTTTCCAAATCGCTAATCAATTTTGAATCGTTCTTATCATCTTGGCGCAGTCCCAATTTGGATTTCATCATATCTAACTGCAAACCATCAAGGGACTCTTGAACCGTTTGCAGCATGGATTCCAAGGCCGGTACGTCGTCAATTAAAGGAAAAACCGCATTGACCAATTTAAAATGGTTCCATAACACCACTTTTGGCTGTGTGCCGTATCTGTAGCGTTTGTGTGCGCTGTCGGTGGTATTGGGTGTCCAACCATGGTCGTAATCTTCCAGCCATCCGTAAGGGCCGTAATCAATGGTCAATCCTAGGATGGACATGTTATCGGTATTCATAACACCATGCACAAAACCCACCCGTTGCCAATGCATGACCATTTCCAAGCTCCGCTCCCCTACTTCCTTTAAAAACTGAATATAAGTTTCCTTGGACGGCGTGCCCAAATGGGGATAATGGTGTTTTATGGTATAGTCTACCAAGGTTTTTAGGGTCTTATCATCTTCCCGCGAAGCAAAAATTTCATAGTTGCCAAAGCGCAAAAAAGACTCCGCCGTTCTACATACGATAGCCCCTTTTTCATACGCAGGATTCCCGTTGTACATAACATCCCTCAAAACTTGGTCTCCAGAAAGCGAGAGCGATAATGCCCTAGTAGTGGGTACGCCCAAATGGTACATAGCCTCGCTACATAGGTATTCGCGGATAGAAGAACGCAAGACCGCCAAACCGTCCGCAGTCCTGGAATAGGGTGTCTCCCCAGCACCTTTTAATTGAAGGGCCCAATTCTTTTTATTATGGCTTACCTCGGCCAAATTAATAGCTCTACCGTCACCTAGCTGCCCAGCCCAGTTCCCAAATTGATGTCCGCCATAGCACATAGCGTAGGGCTTGGTGTTTGGCAGCACTTCATTACCGGTAAAAGTCTTTAAAAAGGTCTCGCTTTTGGCATCTTCATCCGTAAGTCCCAATTCTTGAAGCATTTCAGGAGAATAATGCAATAGCTTCGGTGCTGTTGTTCTTTTAGGTGTTACGAACGAAAAACAAGCCGCCGTTACCTGCCTTCTGCTATTTTCGGTTATGGGGTCTGCGGGAAGTTCCGTATTGAATTTGTCCTGTATGTTGAGTGGTAGTTTCAAAAGTAGCTTCCTTAATATGAACTACAAATTTACCCAATTCTGCTGAGCTTATGGGTGTCGTTGTAAAGTAGTGATAGTAGGGAATTACAATCGCTCCACTAATTTGTATTTTCATATTTAGTAACTCATAAAGGGAATACACCATCTAGTTTTAATCTTATTTCTGTTTGGTTGATTTTTACTTGTAGTTCCCATGCTTTCTCCAAGGGGATGGGTTGTCCCAAGGGGATGGGTTGTCCCAAGGGGATGGGTTGTCC
>CAYGUY010000177.1:0-1594 GCA_964353165.1 uncultured Maribacter sp. | reverse complement strand
GCACCTTAAAGGTATTGGCAAGTTCGTTCTGTTCCGTATTGAATATCTGTGTTTTTGTAATTCCCATTATTGATATTTATATATTGCAATATTACGATATTATATGAATAAAAAAAAGACCGATTATATAATTCGGTCTTTTTGTGTTATAAGCTTTTAAACCAGTCTTGGAAATATTCTCCAACTAGAGGTGTTGGCACCATTTTTTCATTTGCTGCATTTATTATACTCATAACAACAAGTACAAGGCAAATTATAAAGGCAAAACAACCAACAAGAGGTATCCAACTTAATACTATAAGCAGAAGCCAAATACCTAACGTTTGTCTAATATAATAACTACCCAACTCAGTTTTATTACTACTGTTCATTACAATAGCAACTATCCATCCAATAAATGTAATGTGCGATATTATAGCAACAGTTTTACCACTATCGGGATTATTAGGATTAAAGGTTTCTTTAACATCTTCTTTAAAATCTTTAGCCGCTTCCTCCGCTTTGTCAGCAAAATCACTGGCTTTTTCTTTAGCATCATTAGTAAACTCGCTTGCCTTTTCTTTTGCATCCTCTGCAAAATCGCTCGCTTTCTCTTTGGCATTTTCAAAAGCTTCTTCCGCCTTATCCCCTAAATCTTTCGCCTCTTCTTTTCCGTTATCAAAAGAATCCTTCGCTTTGTCGCCTAAGTTCTCCGCTTTCTTTTTTGCATTGTCCAAGGCATCTTTAGCCTCGTCCCCTAAATCCTTGTTCTCGTCAGACATTTTTATAACTTTTTGGTGGTTAATTAAGGTCTAAATGTAACGAAAAAATCAATAGCCAAAGAAACAGATTATTAACAGATATGGCTTAACCCTAAATAGTTGGTTTTAAAAACTTTAGGTTTACATCAAAGCGACTCCTATTTTACCATAAGCTTCATTTAATTTATACTGCTTTTCATCTTATACCCATTAGCTTTTTATCCATCTAACAAATACAGTCCTAGTTTTATTTTCCAATAGGGCACTTTCTCTTCAAGGTAATCAAAATACTCTCGTAGTCCTTGAGCATCGGGCAGAGCCTCCTTGGCTTTGGCGATAGTTTCCTGTTCCGCTTTACTCAAGAACTGTTGCATATCCAACTCCTCCCCTTCTGTATGTATTTTCATCAGGTGACCGTAAACCGTGTTTTCGGAAAGTTCCCGTTTTTCGGCAATTTCCTGCACGGTACATCCTTCTTGGAACAAGATATAGGACTGTTTGTGCGTGGGTACCTTACTTTTCTTGTTTTCAGGTTTGTATGAGGCAATTTCCTTCAAAAAAATATCTGCATACTTTTCCAATTTTGCCTGTCCTACTCCGGTGATGTTCATAAACTCGGCCTCGTTTTGGGGTAGTTTGGCCTCCATATCCTTTAAACTGGCATCGCCAAATATCACATAGGCGGGAACGTTTTGTTCAGCAGCCAATTGTTGCCTCAATACGCGCAACTTCTCGAATAATCCTGTTTTAGCGGCCCTTGTTGTCCGTTCGATATTCTTACGATCTACAGCTTTTTGAAGCACGGCCAATTGGATGGGCTTTTTAGAGAACAACACCTCTTTGGCCAAGGGCGT
>CAYGUY010000176.1:0-1599 GCA_964353165.1 uncultured Maribacter sp. | reverse complement strand
ATTTTATCCAATCGCCCAAGTTGGTGTATTTTGATTTTGGATTCAATGCTATTTCCAGGGGAAGATGTCTGTGACCAAATATAAAATGATCATAATGTTGGGTTTCTAGCTTTCGCTTACAGTAATCTACCAACCATTCCCTGTCTTCGCTTATAAATTGCACGTCTTCCTTACTGGAAATTATTTTGTTTTCTACCGATAGATATTGTGCCAGACGCACTCCAATATCCGGATGTAACCAACGGAACAACCATTGGCAAAGGGGATTTGTAAATACCTTCTTCATGCGTTTATATCCTATATCATTTGGACCTAAACCATCGCCATGGCCTATAAAAAAAGAAACTCCATTTATGTTATATTGCTGCGGCTTGTGGTATACAGGAATATTCAACTCTTCCTCAAAGTAACCATACATCCAAAGATCATGGTTGCCTACGAAGAAATAGATAGGAATGCCCGAATCTGAAATTTCTGCCAACTTGCCAAATGTTCTAGTGAAGCCTTTGGGAACAACCGTCTTATATTCCATCCACAGATCAAATAGATCACCAAGTAAAAAGATAACTCCCGCGTCTTTTTTAACTTCGTCTAGCCAAGAAACAAATTTTTTCTCTCGCACTAAACTTTCTGCCAGGGTTGGAGCACCCAAGTGCTGATCGCTTGCGAAATATACTTTTTTGCCCAGTAGAAGATTAATGGTTTTCATGGTGCTAAAGATAACAATTCCCGTTTTTAAGATAGGACAACTTAATTGTCACTAGCATACCACTCTGCAAATGAGGTCTCTGTCTCTTGAAGTCGTAACGAATGTAATTTAATATTCTCGGGTAGTCTTGCCGTTATTTTTTTGGAAAAATCGATTACCATATTCTCACTGGTGGGCTGGTAGTCGGCAAGGATTACGTTATGGCCACGATCGGTAAGTTCTTTTGCCAACTCTACATGGGGCGTATTTTTATTGAATACGGTGGCGTGATCAAACTTATCTACAATTTCTTCTTTTACGATTTTTTTTAAATCTGTAAAATCTATGACCATTCCCAATTTAACATGATTGGCATCGGTTATGGGTTGTCCAATTACAGTAACTGAAAGTTTATAACTATGGCCATGAACGTTCCGGCATTTACCGTCATATCCATAAAGGGCGTGACCGGTTTCAAAATTAAACTGTTTGGTAATTCTAATATTACTCATCATCAATGATTAAGCCGCAAAGGTAGGGATTCTTTAAAATGAAATTGGGAATATCTAATTTCTCAACTTTAGTCTTATTGTGTTGGCCTTAATGGTTGCGTCATAGCCATTTCATAATAGACCTCTTCTATAGGATTTTCTTGTTGTTAGGTTGAGGTAATTTTATAATAGTTAAGAACAAAACACATGTTGATTTTAAGTTTGGGGAGTGTTTTACCTAAAATTCTAGGAATGTATGCTGGTTTTCTTTTGGTGAAATGAAATCGTTGATAAATTGCTACTCTTGCATTCTAACCACGATTCTAACCACTGGTATAAAGAAGGTACGAACCACCAAGAACAAGCAGCGGACTGGCAACCATAAGCAGGATTACACTTGCTGCGTAAAGGCCCCAAAAA
>CAYGUY010000175.1:0-1665 GCA_964353165.1 uncultured Maribacter sp. | reverse complement strand
CCCACGACCTGCTGATTACAAATCAGCTGCTCTAGCCAGCTGAGCTACATCGGCACTTTGAATACGCTTTTCAGCATAAAAAAGTCCGCTATTTCTAACGGACTGCAAATGTATAGATTTATTTGTTTATTCAAAACAAAATTTGAAAAATTTTACTTAGGCAATTGACCTTAATTTTTGTTTTCTTTTAATAAGCTTTCTTTCCAAAGAAGTACATGCCGAATCTACTGCCTCTTCAAAGGATTTACACTGCTTACTTACAACATATTTATCCTTAGGGATATTAACTTTTATTTCAACTATCTTATTTATTTTACTACTTGTATTTTGCACCCTTAAGTAAACATCGGTACTGATTACCTTATCATAAAAGGTTTCCAGTTTATCCAAACGAAACTGTACAAAATTCAACAAAGACTTTTCTGCATTAAAATTAACGGATTGTGCATTTACTTTCATCTGTTTTTGTTTTACCATGCTATGATAGGATACGTGTTATATCATTCTTATTTATTTGCCCTAGGGTGTGCTAAAGAATGTACTTTCTTTAATTCGGCTATACTATTGTGCGTGTACACCTGTGTTGACGCCAAGCTAGAATGCCCTAACAACTCTTTTACAGCGTTTAAATCGGCTCCCTTGTTTAGTAAATGAGTAGCAAATGTATGTCTCAATATATGTGGACTCTTTTTTAACTTGCTAGACACTTCATTAAAGTACTTGTTTATAGTTCTATAAACCAAGGTTTCATATATTTTATTGCCTAAGGAGGAAACAAATACATGTTCGTTCCGAGCTATGTTCTCTATTTTATCTCGTTCCTCATAGTAATAATAAAAGTGAGGGCGAAGGCTGGTAAGCATAGGTATAAAACGCTCCTTGTTTCTTTTGCCCATTACCTTAATATTATTAGTTTCAAAATCTACATCACGTAATTTCAAGTTTATAAGCTCCGCCCGACGAATTCCCGTAGCATATAACAAATTAATCATAAGCTGATCTCGCTTACCCTCAAAATTATCTTCATAACCAAAAGAAGAAAGTACGTTCTGCATTTCAACCTCTGAAAACGGAATCTCTATTTTGTTTGATGTTTTTAAAGCCCTATGCTTCGCCAATGGGTTGATCGTTATATCTCCTGTTTTTTGAAGAAAGAAATAATAAGCTTTAAGAGAAGCAATTTTTCTATTTATGGACCTATTAGAAAGTCCAGCTTTGGATAATGATACGACCCAACTTCTTATGGCTACGTAAGGCGATTGATTAATGTCCTTTTCAGCGAACTCATGAAGATAAAAAGCGGAAAATTCGTTAAGATCTCTCTTGTAAGCAACTACCGTATGCGGAGAATAGTTCTTTTCAAGTTTTAAATAAGCAACGAATTCCTTTAGAGCCATGTACCAAAGTTATCAAACCTTGGCTAATTTTAATCATTTGGTAAAAAAAATCCCGCAAATTGCGGGATTTTAATATTTTAAATACAATGTATTAGATTTCTTCTGCATCTCTCAAACCTTGTATATACTGTGCTTTTTGCAATTGTGCTCTTCGCACTACAGAAGGCTTATTAAACTGCTGGCGTTTTCTCAGCTGTCTCATTGTACCTGTCTTATCGAACTTTCGCTTGAAGCGCTTTAAAGCTCTATCGATGTTTTCTCCTTCTTT
>CAYGUY010000174.1:0-1725 GCA_964353165.1 uncultured Maribacter sp. | reverse complement strand
TGTGCCTGTTGCACAAGTTAGGAAAAAATCGGGTTGTGATCATTGCGGATCGGGAGAACGATCGTAACTTTAGGTATGCAGGGAAAAAAGGAGTATCAGGAAAAGCTGTTCGCACAATTTCAACTGAGCGAACGCATCCCCAAGAACAATTTTTACCGGCGTTTGAAAGGCGTACTTGACCTGGAATTTCTTTACATGCTTACCCGTCCCTATTATGGGGAGAGCGGCCAGAAGAGCATCGACCCCGTCGTATTTTTCAAACTCTGTTTGGTGGGCTACTTGGAGAACATCATCAGCGACCGTAAGCTTATCGACCACTGCTCGCTGCGTTTGGACATCCTATTTTTCATCGGCTACGATATCGACGAGGAGCTGCCATGGCATTCTACGATAAGCCGAACACGTCAACTGTACCCGGAATCGGTGTTCGGGGAAGTGTTCACCAAGGTGCTGGCCATGTGCGTTGAGAAGGGGATGGTCAGCGGTCATACGCAAGCTATTGACTCCGCGCCCGTAAAGGCCAACGCGAGTATGGATACCTTGGAGCTCAAGGTACCGGAAGATGAACTTGACGAGCACCTTAGAAAGGTACGTGCCCTTAGTTCGATGGATAAACAAGCGCCCCACCGCAAGAGTAAAGGCGATAAGTCGGATAAAGGACAACGAAGTGTGACCGCCAACGATAAGGAACTCTCCGCGATAAAGGGACGTAACAAGAAGTGGGCGAAGGACCAGGACCAAAGACCGGGCGCCGGTAACAAGGGGGCCAAGTATACCAGTAACAAGACCCATTATAGCCCAACCGACCCCGATGCCAGGATAAGCGTTAAACCGGGCAAGGCAAGAAAGCTGAACTACCTCTCCCAACTGAGCGTGGATACGGCGCACCATGTGATAACGGATATCAAGGCGTACCATGCGGACGGGAAGGACAACCAGCAATTACAGGATATAGTACAACGCTTACAAAGACGTCTATGGCAACAGGGCCTTGTGTGGGAGAACTGCGTGGCCGATACCGGCTACAGTAGCGGCGAGAACTATGCCTTTCTGGAAGGAACGGGGCTGAAAAGTTTCATACCGCCCCATGGCACCTACAAGGGCGGGCCCGATGGGTTCGTCTATAACGAGGAACAGGATCATTACCTATGCCCACAGGGCAAGGTCATCCCCTTTACCAAAGAGTTTTTGGATTACCGCACTAAGACCAAGAAGAAAGAGTACCGTGCTAGAAAGCATGTTTGTACCGATTGCCCGATACGTAGCAGTTGCTTAGGTAAAAGTGCCCAGGAGAAGAAGTTCAGCGTCACCTATTATCGCGAGGAATACGAACGCAACATTGCAAGGGTGGAGAGCCCACAGGGCAGGTATATGAAAGGTAAACGGCAAAGTACGGTAGAACCTGTCTTTGGCACCCTGACCCAGTTCATGGGTCTAAGAAAGATAAATACCATCGGTCTGGAACAAGCAAACAAGGTGATGCACCTCTCGGCCATCGCCTACAACCTTAAGAAGTACCTGAAATTCGACCAAAAACGGGTGGAAAGCGGGGTGGGAACACCTGCTTTTGCAACACTTGTCAAAAGTGCCCTTGAATTACTGTTCGGTCCTTCTTTAAAGCGTCCAAAATTAGCTTTCACTTTATGAGCGAACCAAAAAAAAGCCCCGTAAAGAGGCTTGTATAAATCCATTTTTTTAGGGATTAATGACTTGTGCAACGGTTAC
>CAYGUY010000173.1:0-1735 GCA_964353165.1 uncultured Maribacter sp. | reverse complement strand
CATCTCCCACGGGAAACACAAAATTCTGCTGGTTGGTTATCGCGGCATAGCCATTGACCTTGGTAAGATTGCCTTCACCAATATAAAAGCCGTCCGAATCCAAAAAGTTATAATAAATATCGTCTTCATTTTTTGGTGTGATGATATCTCCTAGAATAAAGGTAGTGTTGTTCGCATTATCGATTCCTAGGCTTAAGTTTAGACCATTTTCCGCCATAATTTCAACATCGTAGAACAGCGGGACTACCGAACCCGAAACCCTAAGTGCATCCATACTATAGAATCCCGCTACCCCTAAGTTGGTATCAAAAGGAGCGTCATTGATGAGGTTCGTATGAAAGCCGAGATTTCCATTTTCGTGAATGCGCAGGTTGCCGGTATTGTACAGGGCGGTTTGGGCAGCTGTGCCGACTGCCAAAAGCATAACAACGATGTAGAGTGTTTTTTGCATTAGTTTTTATCCTTTTCCAAAATCATTTTTTTGATTTCCTCCATTTGGGCTTTCAGCAGCTCCACTTCCTTTGCCATGGTCTCGTTGGTTTGCCTTAGCTCGTTTATTTTCTTCTCTTGTTCTATGGTATGTAGGAAGAGTTCTTCTATTTTTTCTAGATTGATTCTTGAAGCTTCGCCTAAATTCCAGTACCCCTGTTTTTTTATTGCTGCAGCGGATTGTACTCCCGGTAAATGTTGGTTTTGTTTTACGAAGTTTTCAATTTCTTGAAGATTTTGAAAGGTATAATTTTTATTTAGTGCTGAAGTTCCGGTAAAATATTTTTGGAAGACGTAGTCCGGTACAACTGCGTTCCCGTTTAGTAAGATATCACCTCCTACGCTTAAGCCACCAGTTGTAATAATGTTTTGACCTCCAAAATCTGGAATTATTTTGGTGCCAACAATACCAAATCCAATATCATTATTAAGAACAGTTCCATCTTCAATTTCATCAGAAGAAACAGCATCTGACTGTATTTCGCTGGGGCCAATAGCGCCAGGGCCAATATCTCCTTGCGTTAAGCTATTTGCTGCAATTAGACCAGAAGGTCCACCAGAAATCGTTGCTATAGAAATTGCAAAGTCATTGACTCCAGCAGGAGAAACGGTAATCGATCCATCTGGCGAAGTAATGGACTGTATTTCGTTGTTCGGGTCGAAGTCGGCGTCGTTAACGGATAGTGCCGCAAGTTCTGCATCGGTTGCGAATGTGGCGTCTAGGTCTGCCTCGGTCAAAAGCGCTCCCGTATCCGTTCCCGGTGTTATCAGATTGTCCGCATCCCCGCTTATAATGGTACCGGCCGTACTTTGGTCGTCGACCCATGTGTATGTTCCGGCCCCGTCCGTTGCGAGTATCTGTCCCGCTGCCCCTCCGATGGGAAGTTCTATTTCGTTGTTCGGGTCGAAGTCGGCGTCGTTAACGGATAGTGCCGCAAGTTCTGCATCGGTTGCGAAGGTGGCGTCTAGGTCCACCGCTCCATTAAAACCACCGTTAGTTCCAATTACTTCAAAACCTGTTGTTGAGGGTGTTATGGTAGAAACCACACCGTCCACCCCTCCTGACGCTAAAATAGTTGCGATTCTCGTCTCTACATAATTTTGTGTGGCTGCATCTTGTGGTAAGGTAGGATCTGCAAGGTCATTTATTTGGAGATTTCCCGCACTATTATCAATAGTAAGTACGCTGGTTAAGTTTTGAGTTCCTGTATTCACTAAGGCAGCATCTATCCCTGCTAAATGGGCT
>CAYGUY010000172.1:0-1751 GCA_964353165.1 uncultured Maribacter sp. | reverse complement strand
ATTTTCTTCTCAATCCATCAGGAACAGCATTTCAAAAAAGAGTTTGGAACGGTTTACTGCAAATTCCGTACGGTAAAACGGTCTCTTATTTACAATTAGCAAAAACTTTAGGTGATGCAAAGGCGATTAGGGCTGTAGCCGCGGCCAACGGTAAAAATCCGCTATGGATTGTAGTGCCGTGTCACAGGGTTATTGGAAGTGATGGTTCTCTAACAGGCTATGCAGGAGGATTATCCCGTAAAAAATTGCTTTTGGAACATGAAAGTCCCGCTAAACAACAGTCACTTTTTTAAACTGCACCGACTAGAGGGTCGGTAAAAGCTTTATTATATATTTTAATTCTATTCAAAAGGGTAGTTCATCGATACTTTTGATGGTATAAACATTTGTTTTCGAATACACCTTTTTTGCTCTTTGTGCTAAAACAGACCAATAGGTATGTATGGTGATAGCAAGAGTTAATTTTGAATACAGTTGGTTATTTTGGGGAAATCATTTTTTCGACTCTCTGAAAAGCACCAAATTAGTGCTTTAATCACTTTGTTTTCAGGTTAATATATGCCTTTTTGGTTGCTTTACCGCTTGCAGTTTCCTAGAATTATCATAAATTAAGGGATATAATTGAGTACCATGCTGTATAAAATCAATTTGGAACACATCTTATTTCTAGATATAGAAACGGTTCCACAACATGAGGATTATAGCGCCGTGGATGAAGATACACAAGAACTTTGGGCGCAAAAATCGAATTACCAACGCCGAGACGAACGCACGCCCGAAGAATTTTATGATCGTGCTGGAATTTGGGCAGAGTTCGGTAAAATAGTATGTATATCCGTAGGTTATTTTAAACTGGAGGGAGAAGCCAAATCGTTTAGGGTTACCACATTTACAGGCGAAGAATCTCAACTACTTGAAGACTTTAAGGTCCTTTTGGAAAATCATTTTGGTTTCGCAAAGCACATGTTATGCGCACATAATGGTAAGGAGTTCGATTTTCCATATATCGCAAGGCGGATGATTATCAATAGTATTTCTCTGCCCTATCATTTAGACTTGTTCGGGAAAAAACCATGGGAGGTCAACCATTTAGATACTATGGATCTTTGGAAATTTGGGGACTATAAAAATTATACTTCTTTAAAATTATTAGCGAAAGTTCTTGGTATCGCTTCCCCAAAAGAAGACATCGATGGGAGTATGGTACGTGATGTGTATTACAAGGATAAGGATTTAGATAGAATTGCACGCTACTGCGAACTAGATGTAATTACTACGGCGCAGGTGTTTCTAAGACTTCGAAATGAACCACTTTTAATTGAAGCGGAAATTAAGAGAATTGAGAATAAATAATCTCAAGACTTGCTTTTATGACTGGTCAATTGTATTAATCTAAGTACTTTTATCAGCCTAAAATTGTTAGTTCTAACTATATATCTGGTTAAATAACCACTGCGAGTAACATCTTATTTGTACGAAAACAAAAACTAGATTTCTTTGGTTTGCCATATTTTCGGCATTTCATTTGTATAACTATTCCCAAGAAACTTCCGATGCAAAACCTATTTTTAAAGTTGGTGAAGCCCAGGTAGTTCCTGCTTTTGAGGATGAAAGTAAATGGATACGTAATGACCTATGGGTGGAAACAGAATTTGATAGCGATGAAGACGGAAAGCTAGATCGAATGCATGTGAGCGTTACGCGCTAGGAACAGACCGATACTGAACAATTGAAACTACCTTTTATCTATG
>CAYGUY010000171.1:0-1818 GCA_964353165.1 uncultured Maribacter sp. | reverse complement strand
GGGGCGTGGGGATATATGGTTTCGTTGTGTACCAAATTTCCTTGGGCATCTAAACAAACCACTTTACAACCTGATCGGAATCCTGGATCTATGGCCAATATTGTTTTTTCCCCAAGCGGCGCCCCTAATAATAATTGTCTAAGGTTTTTAGCGAAAACCGCAATGGCCTCTTCATCGGCTTTTTCTTTTGCGCTATTAAGCAATTCGTTGCTCAGAGACGGAAATAAAAGCCGTTTATAGGCGTCTGCAATGGCGATTTGAATTTGGGATGCACATTCCGTATTTGGACTCTTAATGATGCGTTGTTCCATACGTTCTAGGGCACGGTCGTCATCGATTTCAATTTTAATACGAATAAATTTTTCTGATTCTGCACGGGAAATGGCGAGAAATCGGTGAGACGGGCAACGGTTTAAAGATTCGCTCCAATCAAAATAATCGCGATATTTCTGTGCTTTCTCCTCATCCTTTTGTTTTGCAACGACTTTGGTAGTAAGCTGGGCAAAACGTTCCAATTGATTCCGTAATTGGTTTCGGATATCGGTACGTTCGTTTATCCATTCTGCAATAATATGTCGCGCTCCTTCCAAGGCCTCGTCTTCATTTTGCACCTCTTTGTTCAAGTACTTGCCCGCCAGATACTCTAATTCTTCTGAACGCTGTGCCATAATAATTTTGGCTAAAGGTTCCAGTCCGTTTTTTCGTGCAATTTCGGCTTTGGTCTTTTTGCTTTTCTTGAAAGGAAGGTACAGGTCTTCTAATTGAATCAAATCGGTAGCCGATTCAAATTTACTTTTCAGTTCTGGTGTAAGTACCCCTTGTTCTTCTACCGCTTTTATGATTGCCCTTTTACGTTTTTCCAAGGCTTCAAATTGCTCCTTAAATTGCACAATAGCAGCGATCTGGACTTCATCTAAATTGCCCGTGCGTTCTTTTCGGTAACGAGAAATAAAAGGTACTGTGCAATCTTCGTTTAGAAGTTCAACAGTATTTTGGATGCTATTTTCTGGAAGTTGGGTGTGCTTGAGGATGTAAGGGATTAGCATCATTTTCAAATTTTAAATAAGGAAACTAGAAGTCATGTTTAGCTAATGGAAATTTAAGAGTGCACAACTAGCTTATCCCTTCCCCATTACTAACCCCATCCGTATCAGGATTCACAAAAACCAATTTTCCTTCGGCATCTTCGGTCATCAAAATCATGCCTTCACTTTCTACACCACGTAGGGCACGAGGCGCAAGATTTACCAATACCGTAACTTGTTTCCCAACAATTTCTTCTGGCGTAAAACTTTCGGCAATACCAGAAACAATGGTGCGCACATCCAAACCAGTATCTACCTTCAATACCAATAACTTTTTGGCTTTCGCCATTTTTTCGGCTTCGATAATCGTACCTACCCTTATATCAAGCTTGCTAAAATCATCATATGTAATCGTATCTTTTTGAGGTGCTACAGCTTTGTTCATTTGTTCGTTTGATTTTTTGGTGGCTGTTAATTTAGCTAGTTGTGCTTCAATCTCTTGGTCTTCTACTTTTCTAAAAAGGAGTTCGGCTTTATTTATGTTATGGCCGGGTAGGAGGAGTATTTCTTTTGATGAAACATCGTGCCATTTTAACTGTAAATTGCGAGACCCTATTTTTTGGGTTGTGGCAATCTGCTCAGAGTTGGCCACGTCGCTTTGCTCCTCGCCAAGACGTAGTATCGATTTCAATTTATTGGAAGTAAACGGCAAAAAGGGCTCGCTTAAAACCGCCAAGGCAGTTGCAATTTGCAAGGCAACGAACATAATGGTCTTTACGCGTTCCTCGTCTTG
>CAYGUY010000170.1:0-1940 GCA_964353165.1 uncultured Maribacter sp. | reverse complement strand
GGGCATCGCCCGGTGCGGGTTGGGGCTGGATGTTCAAAACTTCCTCGGTTCGCCTATCCAAACGGTGTAAAAGCCCTTGCTGAATTTCCATATAGGCAATATTCTGATCTTCAGGGTCAAAAACGGATTCGTAACCATCCGCACCCAGAGGCACGTACCAATCCTGATTGCGAACACCCTCGGTATTCATAGTCCGGGACGGACCAATCAACGTACCCAGATCCTGTGCTCCACCTACGATGTTATAAAAAGGCTCCGCATTGTCCACCCCTAATTTATAGAACTGTGAAATAGGCAAATTTGGAAAATGACGCCATGTTGTGCCTTCATCAAAGGATTCGTACAAACCACCGTCAGTACCTGAAATTAAATGCTTCCCACTATTCGGGTCTATCCACAAGGCATGGTTATCACTGTGTTTTTCACGACCGGTTCCCAAATAATTAAAGGTTTTACCGCCGTCTCGAGAGACTTGGTAAAAAACGTCCATTTGGTAGATAAGGTCAGGATTGGTGTTGGAGACTTCAATCTCTTGATAGTAATGTGGACCTGTTCCCCCAGAGATATAACTATTCCGTTTTTCCCAGCTTTCGCCCTTGTCCATCGACCTATAAAATCCTTTTTCTTCGTCATTCGCCTCTATCGTGGCATAAACTATATCTGCATCAGCGGGCGTTACAGCCAATCCGATTTTACCTACATCGCCCTCAGGCAAACCTGTTGTAAGGTGTTTCCAGCTAATCCCATTGTCGACCGATTTATAAATTCCCGATTGTGGACCTCCTGCCAACAAAGACCAAGTTTGTCTTCGTCTTTGATAGGCTGCGGCATAGAGTACATCTGGATTGGACGGGTCGAATTCCACATCGGTAACCCCCGTATTTTCATCAATCTTTAGGGTTTGAATCCATGTCTTACCACCATCTTCACTTCTGTACAGACCACGTTCGCCACCCGAAGACCATAAAGGCCCCTCCGCTGCGACAAAGACAACATCGCTGTTTCTTGGGTCTACCAAAATTTTTCCAATATGCTCGGATTTTTTTAACCCCATGGACTCCCACGTGGTACCGCCGTCGTTACTTTTATAAACACCATCGCCCCAAGCCACATGACGCCCGCTTACGTTCTCTCCCGTTCCCACCCAAACCGTACGGGGATTGTTGGGATCAATGGTTATGGTACCTATGGAATAGGAAACCTGATCATCAAAAATAGGCTGAAAAGTGATTCCGCTATTGGTGGTTTTCCAAACTCCTCCAGAACCTGCGGCAACGTACCAAGTGCTAAAATCGCTCTTATCAATGGCGATATCGGCAATACGACCTCCCATAAAAGCAGGACCAATACCACGTAATTTCATGCCTGCAACGGCTTTTTTTACCTCGTCTATGGTGGTTGTTTGGGCACTGCTTTTGATTGTACCGAAAAAACAAAGAAATAGGAGAACAAATAGGGCGAAAAACTCTTTTTTGAACATAGGTATATTTATTTTGTTGGTGTGTTATTGTAGTATCAGTATACTACCCCCACAAGTTAATAAATGTAGTAATAGCTTTATGTGTTGATGGTTATTTTTTAAACCTAGAATTGTCCCGTTCCCAGTAATACGAGCGTACAAGCTACTTCTACTTTTATTCCATTCTCTTTTAATAGTTCATAAAATTCTAGGTTCTCCGTTCCAGGATTAAAAAGTACACGTACAGGTTTCAGTTTTATGATGTCTGTATAATAACCAGCCTGCCTTGTTGGATTAAGATAAAGGGTTAAAGTGTGGATATCTTGAAAATCATCTAAACTGGTTTTAATCTCTACTCCACTAACAGTACCATTTCTTAGACCAAATGCCTGTGTTGGGATTTTTTTATCAACAAGACGGTGTATAACAATATTACTGTAACGGTTTGGTTTTAAGGAAGCTCCAAGTACTAATGTGTCTT
>CAYGUY010000169.1:0-1988 GCA_964353165.1 uncultured Maribacter sp. | reverse complement strand
ACGGCAAGAGGGTACGCGCTAATTGCAAATGAATTTATGAGAGCTATTGATGCTACGTATGGGAGTAATTTTGAAGCTTCAGGAAATTTTGTGAATGTAGGAGACTACCCAACAAATTATTCTCCTGCTTTACAATAGGAAGTTTATTTTTGAAAGATTTTAAAGGCGCTTTTAGAGCGCCTTTTTTGTTTTTAAAAAAGCCAAAAAAACAGTTTTCGTTTAAATTGAAAACCTATATCTTTGCACCCTGAAAATGACTGCATTTTCAAGCTTAGTTTAAACGCAATACATAAACAAAAGAGTAATGTCAAAAGTTACAGGTAAAGTTTCACAGATCATTGGCCCTGTGGTTGATGTAGAGTTTCAATCAGGAGCAGACCTTCCTAAAATATATGATTCGTTGGAAATCATTAATAAGGATAAGTCTATATTGGTATTAGAGGTACAGTCTCATGTTGGGGAAAATACGGTGAGAACCATTTCTATGGATTCTACAGATGGACTAAGCAGAGGCACTGATGTTGTTGCTACTGGAGCTGCGATTCAAATGCCGATAGGAGATGATGTTTATGGTCGCTTGTTTAATGTAATTGGTGATGCTATCGATGGTTTGGGAGATTTGCCTAAAGCGGGTAAAGATGGACTTCCAATTCACCGTGAAGCACCCAAATTTGAGGATTTAACCACATCTACTGAGGTATTGTTTACAGGTATCAAGGTAATCGATTTAATTGAGCCGTACGCTAAAGGGGGTAAGATTGGATTGTTTGGTGGTGCCGGTGTTGGTAAAACAGTACTAATTCAGGAATTGATCAATAACATTGCCAAAGGGCATGGTGGTCTTTCCGTATTCGCAGGAGTTGGAGAACGGACTCGTGAAGGAAACGATTTACTTCGTGAGATGTTAGAATCAGGTATTATAAAGTACGGAGATGATTTCATGCATTCTATGGAAGAAGGCGGATGGGATTTATCCAAAGTAGATAAAGAAGCGATGAAAGGCTCTAAAGCTACTTTCGTTTTCGGACAAATGAACGAACCACCTGGAGCACGTGCCCGTGTTGCCCTTTCTGGATTAACGATTGCGGAGTACTTCCGTGATGGTGCAGGCGAAGGTCAAGGAAAAGATGTATTGTTCTTTGTAGATAATATATTCCGTTTTACGCAAGCAGGTTCAGAGGTATCGGCGCTTTTAGGCCGTATGCCTTCTGCGGTAGGATATCAGCCTACATTGGCAACCGAAATGGGTGCAATGCAAGAACGTATCACATCAACAAAAAGAGGTTCTATTACTTCTGTGCAGGCGGTTTACGTTCCTGCGGATGATTTAACAGATCCAGCACCGGCAACTACATTTGCTCACTTGGATGCTACGACGGTATTATCGCGTAAGATTGCTGAATTAGGTATATATCCGGCGGTAGATCCATTGGATTCTACATCAAGGATTTTAACAGCCGAAATTCTAGGGAACGATCACTATGCATGTGCACAACGTGTAAAAGAGTTGTTACAACGATATAAGGAATTACAGGACATTATTGCCATTTTAGGTATGGAAGAATTGTCTGAGGAAGACAAATTAGCTGTAGGTAGGGCTAGGCGTGTACAACGTTTCCTATCACAACCCTTCCACGTAGCGGAACAGTTTACAGGCCTTAAAGGTGTTCTAGTTGATATTAAGGATACAATTAAAGGATTTAATATGATTATGGATGGGGAATTAGATCACCTGCCAGAATCTGCCTTTAACCTTAAAGGAACTATCGAGGAAGCTATTGAAGCGGGTGACAAGATGTTAGCTGAAGCTTAAATTTTAGTATAAAGTAAAAAGTAATGAGTAGTTAGTACTTTTTACTTTGTACTAATTACATAATACTATAAAATATGTATTTAGAAATCGTATCCCCGGAAGCAACCTTATTCGCAGGAGAAGTTAAGTCGGTAACCGTACCGGGAATAAATGGTGAATTTCAGATGTTGCAAGG
>CAYGUY010000168.1:0-2024 GCA_964353165.1 uncultured Maribacter sp. | reverse complement strand
TTACCGGAAAGCTAAAAACCGAATGGGAAACTTGGTTCGCCAGCTATAGGTTGCGCCTAGAAAAAGAGACCCACAGCGATAGCGAGAGAAAAACGGCCATGAATAAGGTAAACCCAAAATATGTGTTACGCAATTATATGGCCCAACTCGCCATAGATGCCGCCGATAAAGGCGACTATGGGCTGTTGGACGAACTCTTTCAACTTCTCAAAAAACCATACGACGAGCAGCCCGAAAACGAAAAATGGTTCGCCAAACGTCCGGATTGGGCAAGGGATAAAATTGGGTGTTCCATGCTTTCCTGTAGTTCCTAACAATATCCAATATGTCCCAAGATGTTATTGTTTTTAATGCCTTAAAAGAACTACCCGAAGGTTACGCAGAGGTTTTGTACGAAGGCAATACCTATGGTATTACAAAAACCCTATTTAATAAGGGGAAGTCGTTAAAGGTATATGCAAAAGAGTTGGGTGGTCGTAATTTCATTAGTCTCAACTATTATATGCTTTCAAATAAGCATGTGTTGAAGCCCTGCGAAATGTCGGAGGAAAAAGTGATTCGTTTTTTACAAAATATGGTGTTGTAAGTGTCTTTGGATGTACCTATTGACGTCAACTGTGTAACCTATCGGTTGGAACAATAAAAATCAAAATAATTTATCTTACATCTGTCAGGGTATTGGTCTTAATTGTTCTATCCCCAATCCCGATAAGGTTGTTGGGACAGTTGAGAATTGTAATATTTTGTTACTCCCGTAACCTCCTCGCCCAGCCAGACGGGTTTTTCAAAAACCTCGTCTTCGTGTAGTAGTTCTACCTCGGCGATCGTCAAACCTTTGTTCTCTCCCAAGAATTCATCCACCTCGAACACATGTTTGCCTATGGGAATTTCGTAGCGTATTTTTTCTAGGATAACGGGTTCGCAGAGGTCTACCAAGTCTGTTGCATCGGTGAAGGAAATTTGGGTTTCCCACTCAAAACGGGTAGTACCGGTATCGTTGCCTTTTCCTTTAATGGTTAAAAAGCCTTTATCTCCTTTGATGCGCACGCGCACCGTGCGTTCCGGATCGGTGCTTAAAAAACCTTGTACGATACGTGTCTGTGTTTTCGCCTCGTTTTTATAAACGTCCGATGTAACCAAGAATTTGCGTTCTACTTCAAGCATGACGTTCGGTTTCTGCAATGTTCGTAATAATGTTGGATGTTAGGCGCAATTCCGCGTACGTATTGTTCGCCAGCCATAATAGGGCCTGCGCGATGTCCTTTGGCGCTATGGTTCTGTATTTTTTAAGCGAACCCACCAATAGAAAACCCAAAACCTTCATGAGCTGCTTTCCAATGTGTTCCCCGGGGCGACTCTCCGTTCTTTGCCCACCAATAAGGCTGGGTTGTAGGATGTGGGTTTTTGGTAGTCCAAAATGTAAAACGGCAGTTTCCATTTCTCCCTTTACCTTATTGTAAAAAATACGGCTACGGGCATCCGCGCCCATGGCCGAAACCACCAAAAAAGACGGAATTTCATTTTTCTTACAAAGCGATGCGGCCGCTACCGGAATACCAAAATCTATAGCCTTGTACTGTTCTTTGTCCGGTGTTTTTGCTTTGGTGGTGCCTATGCAGCAGAAAACCTCGTCTGCCGTAAAATCTTTTTGTTGTGTATTTAGATTTAAGAGGTCACATTTAATTTCTAAGAGTTTGGGATGTTTCAAATTCAACGGACTTCTAGTAAACACCTTAATGTTCGTATACCTATCGTCCTTCAATAGTAATTGCAACAGTATACCGCCCGTTAGCCCGGTAGCTCCTAAAACGATGGCTGTTTTGTCCGTTGTTTTCATCCTGTTAAATATACTACAAATTACACCTATCTAAAGCTATCGGATATGCAATAACGGGCAAATTTACGGGCTTTTGCTCCCATAAACCTATCTCGTATCACATCAAAATAAACATCCATAAAACTAGGCTATGCAATACGTGAACGAATTCTAGACACCTCCTTACGAATACTAATAAAGCACAAGA
>CAYGUY010000167.1:0-2054 GCA_964353165.1 uncultured Maribacter sp. | reverse complement strand
TTGACTGATGCTACGGATTTTGAATCGGAGCCTTCCTTTTCTCCAAACGGTAAGGAATTAGTTTTCGTAACCTGGAACGATTCGCAGTTGGGAACCGTTTGTAAAATACCGGTACAAGGGGGCACAGCGATAAAAATAACCAGTGAAAAAGGTATATTCAGAAATCCAGCATTTAGTCCGTCTGGGAATCAAATTGTTTTTCACAAAGAATCCGGTAATTCAGACCAAGGGCTCAGCTTTGGCAAGAACGCTGGTATTTACACTATCAATAGTGATGGAAGCGGTTTAAAGCGATTGACAAAAGAAGGCGAATATCCACAATATACAACTGATGGTAATCGTATTTTCTATCAAACTGGAGGTACCTATTTTGGAAGCCTTACGAAGGAATTAAAATCGGTTAACCTCAACGGAGAACAGGAACGTACTCATCTAAAGTCAAAATACGCAAACCGACTCGTGCCAAGTCCGGATAATAAATGGATTGCATTTACCAACCTACACAAGGCTTACATCGCACCATTATTACTAAACGGCAAGACCATAGATTTAGATAACAAGTCTACCATAGTACCCGTTTCACAGATAGCTAAAGATGCTGGTATAAATCTGCACTGGTCGTCAGATAGTAAAACGATACACTGGACATTAGGAGACTCGTATTTCTCCAATGCTATTAAGGACAGATATACGTTTTTACCAGGCTCTCCAGAAACAGTAGCTAAAATGGATACCATTGGTTCCAAAATTGGACTAAAGGCTAAAATGGATAAGCCTACCGGGAAAATTGCCTTTACCAATGCCCGTATTATTACTATGGAAAACGGGGAAGTAATTGAAAACGGAACGCTTATCGTAAATGGAAATAAAATAGAACGCATAGGAAAGACATCAGAAATCACCGTTTCATCAGATGCTAAAATATATGATGTACCAGGCAAAACCATCATGCCGGGTATTGTAGATGCGCATGCCCATGTTGGTGGTTTCCGTTACGGACTAACCACACAAAAGCATTGGCAATTCTATGCGAATCTAGCCTTTGGAGTAACTACAGCACATGACCCATCTGCAAATTCGGAATCTATCTTTGCAATGGCAGAATTGATAAAAAGTGGGAATATGGTAGGGCCTAGATTGTATTCTACAGGCATCATACTTTACGGAGCTGAAGGTGATTTTAAAGCAACCATCAACAGTATTGATGATGCGCGCTCGTCAATCCGAAGAACAAAAGCATACGGTGCACAATCCGTTAAGAGTTACAATCAACCTAGACGGGAACAACGCCAACAAGTAATGCAAGCTGCTCGTGAACTGGGAATTAATGTAGTTCCAGAAGGTGGTTCTACCTTTTATACGAATATGACGATGATTATGGATGGGCATACGGGTGTTGAACACAATATTCCCGTAGCACCCGTATATAAAGATGTACTAGAATTATGGAAGACCAGTAAAACAGGCTATACTCCTACCCTTATCGTTAACTATGGCGGTATGAGCGGCGAATATTATTTTTACCAAAAAGATAATGTTTGGGAGAATGAAAAATTATTAAAATATACGCCTAGAGCTATAGTTGATGCGCGTTCAAGACACCGCACCATGGTGCCCGACGAAGAGTATGAAAACGGACACATACTGGTATCCAAAACCGCAAAAGCATTAACGGATGAAGGTGTTAAAGTCAACCTAGGCGCACATGGTCAATTACAAGGACTCGGAGCACATTGGGAACTGTGGCTGCTGCACCAAGGAGGTATGACGAACATGGAAGCACTAGAAGCTGCAACTATTAATGGAGCACGCTACATAGGTGCAGGAAACGAAATAGGCTCACTTAAAGAAGGGAAACTGGCCGATATCATTGTGCTAGACAAAAATCCGCTTGAAGACATCCGTAATACGGAAACTGTAACGCTTACCATGGTCAACGGAAGGCTATACGACACCAGCACAATGAATGAACTGGGTAACACGGAAGCGGATAGAACCCAGTTCTGGTGGGAAAACAACAAGTATAGCGGTGCCTTTCCTTGGCATGAAGAAGC
>CAYGUY010000166.1:0-2108 GCA_964353165.1 uncultured Maribacter sp. | reverse complement strand
TAGGCGCAACGGTAAATATGGACGGTACCAGCCTGTACCAAGGCATTGCTGCTGTATTTATTGCCCAAGCCTTGAGTTTTGAGCTACCCTTAGCCGCACAATTAACCATTGTTTTAACGGCGTTACTGGCATCCATAGGAACCGCGGCCGTACCAGGAGCAGGGATGGTTATGCTGGTTATTGTGTTAGAATCCGTAGGGTTTCCACCGGACAAATATGCCATAGGACTTGCTTTGATATTTGCAGTAGATAGACCTCTAGATATGTTGCGTACTGTTGTTAATGTTACTGGCGATGCTACCGTAGCGACCATAGTGGCGAAATCTGTTGGTAAACTGCATGACAATCCCAAAGCAAAAAATTGGGACGATCATTATGATGAAGTGAAATAGTGTGTTTTGACTTAACCTTTTGAATATTCATTTATCAATACAAAAGCGCGGAGAAGAATTTGATAACAATTACCAGTATATCAAAGGTAAGCTCGCGCTGTATGCCATGTTAAGTAAAGGTTTTCATTTTTTTGATGGAATCGATGTCTAAAATACCTACTTAATTCTCAGATGTATTATGATTGTACCTAAAGAGCTTACCGCTTTGCAACAAGAATACCCGAATCTTTTTGAAATTGATGCAAATCTTGACCGTTTGGTGAAGAAAATAGAACTTTTGAGCCATGTAAATCCCATAAATATAGAAAAAGAAAAACACCAGTTCTTCGCTTCAAAGTATACTGCAGACCCAAAGTTTCGATATCCAAAATTAAAGTTCACACCCTATAAATTACACCGTTTGTTCTTTTCGCAAAGATTAGAACGTATAGAGGATGAACAAATACGCAAGATGTACAAGGAGATTATTTATTATTACTCCAATACGGTACAGTGCATAGAGACCATAGGGGAGAAGAAGAAGTTTCACTACAATTCTCTTCGTATATATGGTTCACCTACAGAAAAGGACGTGGAAAATGCACGCTTTATTTTACATTATGAAAATGAACCGGAGCAATCGGATATGGAAAAAAAATATTCGCCCGAGGAAGCTAAGAATTATTTTGATGCATTTGCCCAGCGGTACGATTTTCCCTTAAATATTAAATTTTCTACACATATTGCAGCAGATGCAATGGTAAGTAATGCTACCCAGTCCTTACTGCTAAAAAGGAACACCAAGTTTAGCAAAAACCAATTACTCACTTTAGCCAACCATGAGATCGGCGTGCATTTGGTAACGACCTACAACGCCATGGAGCAGCCATTAAATATATTCTCCAACGGTTTTCCAAAGAATGTAGAAACGCAGGAAGGATTGGCGGTCTTTAGTGAATACATGAGCGGTGCTCTTACCTTAAAACGACTTAAGGAGCTCGCTTACCGCGTTTTAGCATCGGATAGTTTAATCAAAGGTTACACATTTTCAGATACGTTTGATTTGATTCATGGTAAATATAAACTCAATAGGGACGATGCCTTTACCATAACCTTGCGTGCCCATAGAGGTGGTGGGTTTACTAAGGATAGATTGTATTTAAGCGGACTCAGGAAGATATATAAGCGCTACCAGCGAGGAGAATCCATGGATGTACTGTTGTCTGGGAAAGTCTCAATGGATTATGAGCAAGCTATATTACACCTTGGTAAATTAGGACTTATCAAAGAAAATAAATATCAGAATTTAGCCTATCTGGAAAATAGGAACACGGATGAGACACTGGACTTTATATTGAAAAATCTTAAATAAGTATCTAAACAGGGGTACACTTATTTTTACCCTAAGGATTTCAATGGAAAGCATACTTCCTGAACTGGATAGTAGAAAGATGATTTAGGAAATAAACTTAGCCTTTAATTCCGGCGTTGGAATCATACATGCGTCTTTTTTCCCAAACCAAACATAACGATAACGGGCTATTAAATCGTATACGATATTTCGTAAAATACTGGGAATCAAATATAAAATTCTAGAAATAAGGCCATAACCCTTTAAGTAACTTCCAATTTGTAATGCAGCATCGGATTTTACATAGTAGGCGACACCAGGTTCAATAAGCACTACGGAATCGGTTTTGGAGACATCGATATGACGTTCCAAAAGGAGTTGCTTAC
>CAYGUY010000165.1:0-2178 GCA_964353165.1 uncultured Maribacter sp. | reverse complement strand
AGGCTTCAATATGATAAATAAATAACCGAGGTATATAAAAAAGCCCAGCAAACCAAGTGATTACAAATATGAGGTGCAGGGCTTTTATATAATTATAGTATTCCGTCATTAAAGTGTCAAGTTCAAGAGTCAAGTTCAAATCCAAATTTAGTGACTTTTGGATAATCAAAAACACTAATCCCGGCTTAGCAGGAAAGACGCAAGGGAAAGTAGAAAAGAATTAAGCCTTCCTGCATTCGAAGGACAACTGCAGAAACCTGAAACATCCATCAATTAGCCTCTAACTTCCTTTATTTCATAACCGAATAGCACCAATCCCAGCATCCCATAACTTACTATTGAATGCAGGTATGGAAGTTTTCATAAAAGTATTTGCTTTACTTTTTAGGCTATTCCATTGCGCATCCAATTCTATTTTACGGTCTTTAGATCCCTTATTTACCCTAGGAATAGTGCTGTTGGTCGCATCTATTAGAAACAAATACTCCGCGGTAAATTTATTTGGGAAATTTTCTACATCATCGTAGGCTTGTGACTTTCGTTGAATCATATCCTTGTCCCAAGCATCCAATTGTTCCAATAACTTTTTTCCTTCTGCCTTAACAGTCGCGTCATTTACATCTGCCAAAACTGTTTTAAGTTGCGATTGCACTTTATACAAGGTATTTACCATACGGTGCATTTCCGCAACACGACCTTCCATTTCAGACATGAAGGAATGATATTCTGCATACTGCTCTGGCGTAGTCCTAAAGGTTGGCATCGCTACAATGTTGCCTTCACCTGACGTGGTTTCTGCACCAGCTTTTAAGCGGATGGTATAGGTGCCTGGAGGTACCACATGGCCTCCGAAGCGCGATTCTATATACGTGCCTGGAATTCCAGGAATAATCGGGGTTTCCATATTCCATACAAATCGATTTAAGCCTTCTTTCTTGGGAAGGGTTGGAGCTGGTCTTGGTCCGCCTCCATTATGTGGTATGTACGCTTTGTCTTTTTCAGAAGAAAAACTACGAATCAAAGTACCAGAGGCATCCAAAATATCCATAGTAATTTCTGTAGAATCCTTTAATTTGGGGAGCTCATAATAAATGACCATTCCGTTGGCAGGGTTTACTCCAGAGAGCGTGTTTGTACCGTCAAAATTATCCGTATTTCCACTCATAGGACTACGCCAAGAACCATTCATAGCATCATTGGGCTGGTATAGTTTCATCCCTGTCTTTGTAGCATCATATTTTGCCAGCATGGAAACGTCATCCAATATCCAAAAGGCCCTACCTGAAGTTGCTACAATTAAGTTCCCATGATTAATCTTAATATCTGTAATTGGTGTTTTAGGAAGATTCAGCTGAAAGGGTTTCCAACTTTTTCCACCATCCCAAGAGAGGTATAATCCTTTTTCGGTACCTGCGTAAAGCAGGTCTTTCCGAATTGGGTCTTCACGAACTACTCTGGTAAAAGCGCCGTATGGGATTCCGGAATTGATACTGACCCATGTTTTGCCATAGTCCGTACTCTTATAGATTGCTGGTGTATGGTCGTTAAATTTGTATTTCGTGGTCGCTATATAGACCGTTGCGGTATCATGGGGCGAAACCTCAATGGCATTCACTAACGATTCCCCTAAATTCTTTGGGGTAATATTCTGCCAGCTCTTTCCGTTGTCTTTTGTGATATGCACAAAACCATCATCGCTACCTGTATAAAAAACTCCTGCTTCATGCGGAGATTCCAACACGTAAGCAAGGGTTCCATAGTTTTCTGCTCCTACCGCTTCATTGGTGTACGGACCACCACCATTACCTTGTTTAGCATCGATATCACGCGTAAGATCAGGGGACATTTCCTCCCAAGTAACACCCATGTCCCGGGTACGTAATAAAAGTTGTGCCCCGTGATAATACGTGTCGGGTTCGTGTAGTGATTTTAAGGTAGGGGCATTCCAATTGTACAGATATTTCATATTGCGCGCTTCCCTTCCCAAATACTGAATAGGAGCTGCCATTACATTTGTAGAAGCTTTTGACTTGGTGTCCAACACCTCTATAGTGCCCAAATAACTACCTCCCATCACATATCTAGGATTATCAGGATCAAAGGCCAAAAAAGCACTTTCGCCGCCAGCAGACGGACTAAAATCGGACATTGTAATTCCACTACTACCAATAGCCATAT
>CAYGUY010000164.1:0-2256 GCA_964353165.1 uncultured Maribacter sp. | reverse complement strand
ATAAAACCTGAGTTTCGAAAAGATATTTTAACTGTTGTGGAAGATTGTCTGGCACAACAGGATATAATGAGTAATATCAATGCGCTTTATATCGGAATAGAGGGCAGATGGAACACTGTTTTAGTTAAAACCCCTACTGAAGCGGATTTGGGCGGACGTTTTGCCGATAAGAAAAAGTTGCTGTCTTTTTATGGGGCCGCTACATTGGACCTTAAAGATAGAATGGCAGATAGTATTTCAAACGAATAACATTAAATTAAACGGAGATAGAAACAAAAATACTATTCAATAGTTCAACCTCTTTTTCGTGAACAAAACCATCGGATTTTGCCAAATCCTCCAAAATTTTTGTCAACCCTTTCTTTTTAGCATCGGTCATTTTTTGTAAAATGGCAATACTTTGTTCCGTTTCAATATTTTGTGCATACTGAATCTGGTTGCTGTCAAAATCAATCTCCTTCATCAATTTACTCACCTCGTTTATTTCTCCACTATGGACAACACCATCAGCATATACCATGGAATAAATCATTTTAACAATAGCTAATTTCTCTGCTAAATTAAGCTCCATATCGGGTTTTTGTCGGTTACTCCGTGGCAAGATAAAAACAAAATAGTATACCGCAGCAGTACTATAGATGTTAATTTACAGTGTGACGCTAATAATGCCCACGGGACGGACTAGGATTTTATCATCTGTCTTATTTTAATCAAGAGTACCACTTCCAAAATTACTGTTGGCACTTGTGTAAACAAACCTAATAATACCAGTACAACAGTAAGAAAACAGACTGCGGTGAAAATTTCAAACCCACCGGCAACGTAACCTAAAGTATCCCATCTTTTAGCCGATTTGATTATGGATATTCCAAAGAGTACCCCAAGTGTTCCCATAATAATAGATTCTGCTACAAGAACTCCTTCCATAGGCAATGCTACTTCGTAAAACAGAGCAATGATGTCGTAGACGTAAAACAGAAACAGCACCGCAATGACCAATACGGAAGCAATCTTCATTAGGTAATTCTGAATAAGTTTACCAACGATTAAGTATCCATAAATAAAAAATGCATAGCTCGTGTAGGAAAGTACCTTTATGAGAATAAGAACCGGTATACTAAAAATAAGTTCCTCATCGAAAAATCGATAATAGTCTCCAAAACCTTCAAAGGTGCTTAAAATTAGAAATAGTATTCCGGAAACCGCAGCAGCATTAAGTAAAAAACGTACCGATTTCGTTTCATCCTCGGAGCCTAAAACGATGCTGTTCCCGTCCGTTGCCTGTTCTGCTCCGTACAGTTCCTCATAATCATAGTCCAAGGCAGTTAGTATGGTTTTTATGGTATAACTTCTGGGAGAAACTTCTCCGCTTTCTATGCGTTGCAACGTCCGTACATTTATATTACAGCGCTCTACAAGCTCTTCCTGTGTAAATCCTTTTTGTTTGCGTAGTGTAATAATCTTGTTGCCGAGTTCTGGTTGTTGCATGATGTGTGAATTTAAAATGTTCCACAATGTTACGGTCAAGATAAAACGAAACCTAAGAATTTTCTGCAATTTGACCCGACATTAGCACGGCATTGGCCTAAATACAAGGTATTAAGGATTTTTTAATTATAAAGAAAATTATAACACCTCTATCTGGGACTTCTCCGTCTGTAAAGGTTGTAGCGCCAAAAATGCCCTATCTACACTTCGAATCCCCTCAAAAACAAGTAATAAACGTAGTCCGTTACGGGTTTTCTTTTCTTTTAGGGTACACTTTTGAGGATTGCTTTGTACGTACTTTAAAACCTTGGTAAATGCAGCGGTTTGGTAAAATTCCGATTGTTGGTCGGCTATGAAGTAGCCTATCAATTTACCTTGTTTCATCACTATTTTCTCTATCCCGATGCCATTGGCGATCCATTTGATGCGCACCGAGTTCAGTAAATCTTCTCCCTGGGAAGGCAATTCCCCAAAACGGTCTACCAACTGTGCTTCAAATTTCCGGAGTTCGGCTTCGTCCTTAACCTGGTTTAATTCGGTATACAAGGTAAGTCGCTCCGTAATATTGTTAATGTATTCATCCGGGAAGAGGAGTTCAAAATCGGAGTCGATTTGTGTCTCTTTCACATAGATTTTTTCCTTACTGCCCTCTACCTCATCATAAAGCTCCTTAAACTCGTTCTCCTTGAGTTCGTCTATGGCCTCGGCCAATATTTTTTGATAGGTCTCAAATCCTATTTCATTGATGAAACCGCTTTGTTCGCCACC
>CAYGUY010000163.1:0-2301 GCA_964353165.1 uncultured Maribacter sp. | reverse complement strand
AGAATATCACGTTCCCCATACATCAATTTAATGGCTTCCTGCTTTTTACCTTCGACATCTATTTTTTGTAGGCCGCCAAACTTGCCAATTCCATGGTCTATGTGGGTCACATAGTCGCCGATTTCGAGTTTGTTCAGTTCCTTAAGGGTTATGGCCTGCTTTTTGGAGTAGCCATTTTTCAGGTGGAATTTATGGTAGCGCTCAAAAATTTGATGATCTGTATAACAGACTAATTTCAAATCTTTGGAAATAAAACCCTGGTGTAAGGGAAATACGATGGTCTTGTAATGTACTTTTTCCGAGATTTCCTCAAAAATGTCATTGAACCGGCGCGCCTGCTGATCGGTGGCACAGCAGATGTAATTATCAAATCCTGCAGCGTGGAACTCGTTGAGGTTTTCTATCAGTAAATCGAACTTCTTGTTGAAGGACGGCTGTGGGGTAGTTTCAAAGATGATTTCTTTTGAAGGGGTCGAAACTTGGTCGGCATTTCCGCCCAAAGTAATTAGCCCAAAGTCCTTCAATTGTTCTTTAAAGGCTGTACCATTGAGAAAAAGCTCACTCGGTGTTGCGTGTTTTATATCCTCGGATAATTTTGTAAACGCTTCTTGGGCCTTTTCAAAAAAATCATCTAAACGGGCGTACAACAGGCTGGTGTTTTTTGAAAATACGATCGTTTTATCGGAGATATATCCCAAAAAACTTTCTCGCTTCTCTTCGAGAAATTTATTGGCAACATTGGGCACTATCGTAATCTTTTTTACCTTTTCTGTAGATAGCTGGGTTTCTACATCAAAGGTGCGGATACTGTCTACCTCATCGCCAAAAAACTCCAGTCGATAGGGCTCGTCATGGGAGAAGGAAAACACGTCTACGATACCTCCGCGGACGGAAAACTCTCCGGGCTCCGTAACAAAATCCACACGTTTAAATTTATACTCGAACAATACCTCGTTTAAAAAATCCAGCGAAAGCGTATCTTCCAACTGAATTTTTAAGGTGTTTTTATCCAGTTCCTTACGGGTCACCACTTTTTCGAACAAGGCATCCGGATAACTTACGATGACCGCGGGCTTTTTTCTTGAGTTGATGCGGTTGAGTACCTCGGCACGTAACAACACGTTTGCATTGTTGGTCTCCTCAATTTGGTAGGGTCGGCGATAACTGCCCGGATAGAAAAGGACATCTTTATCCCCAATAATCAGTTCAAGATCATTTAAATAATAGGCCGCTTCTTCCTTATCATTAAAAATAAGCAGAAATGGAGCGTCAGCTTTCTTGAATGCTTCTGCCAAAACGAAGGAAAGTGAAGAACCTACCAGACCTTTTAACTGAACGTGTAATGGGTGCGAGTTTTGGGATTTGGAAATGGCAGCTTGCAGTTCCTGTACGTTAGGGGCTGTTGAAAACAGTTCGGGAATAGTAGATTTTGACAAAAATATTCTATTAAAGTGCAAAGATAGTTTCTAGGGGCGTTTTATTCCAAGGATTGGGCTTTAAATGTGATTTTTCAGCCAATATTATAGGTTTTCAAAAATCAGATTTCCCAATGATTTTGACACACATATAAATATATAAACATGATTTTGATAGTATCATATGATACCATAATTATTTAAAAAAGGGATAATCAAAAGGTATCTAAATTAAAAATTAAGACATGCATAAAAGCTGAATATATCGCAGATGTCAGTCTGAGCGCAGTCGAAGACCTATGTATTTCGACTGCGCTCAATATAACATTTATTGTATGTACGCAGTACTAGGATACTGATTTAAAAAACGGATTCGTCTTTCTATTCTGAAATCCGTGCCATGCCATATATACGAAAATGAGAATGCTGCCGGCAAGTGCCGTAAAAGCAATCGTCTCCAAGGAATCCTTATGCCTCACGTAAATGGCAAAAAGTGCCCAAACTCCTACAGCGGCAAACTCACGCATATTGCGTTTCCAAATCATCACTAGATTTAATATCGTAGCTATGACAATCATAATTACGGTCCAGCTTATTTCGGAAAACGGAGCGCCTTCCCATCCTATCTTTGTTAAATAGGCCGAGACATTGGCAATGGTCGCCACGGATATCCATCCAATATACAAACATATGGGCCACCAAACTAAGGCGATGGTACTTTTTGGCGCATCCCAGCGTTCCATATCCGTATTCAACATAATTTTAATGAGTGAAGATAGAATGCCCAACATAATCAAGACCGAAAGCCCCGTGTAATCATAAACAAATGCGATGACCCAAAGGGAGTTCAATACGTTCGCCATTACAAACCAATAGCCGGTCTGTT
>CAYGUY010000162.1:0-2317 GCA_964353165.1 uncultured Maribacter sp. | reverse complement strand
CTCGCCACAAAAGCCTGATGTTTTGGGTGCGGCGTATAAATACTATCACGATCTTTCTCAGACTTAAACGTTAACATATAACAATGGGTAAAACCTTGATGTAAATCTTCTGGACTGTCATTTAGACCCCATTCAAAATCTTGAATTACAGGAATATAATCTGGTAGCGCATTAAAACTATCACTTATTTTATTTACGGCTGCTTCGCTGGCTTCATCCTTAAACTTAAAAATGACTACGTGTCTTAATACTTTAGCCTCATTCTTCACTTCTACTTCCATACTATCTTTGTTTTTAATTTCTGCTCCACATGAACTAATAAAACATGCAAAAAATAACGCTGTACATACTAATGATATTTGTTTCATACTGTTTAAAGTTGATTAAATTTTAACTGCTTTATACTACTCCATAATCTTACGCTAATACGCTTACAAAATTCCTCCCATGCTCCCGCCGTCTGCTTTAATAACAGAACCATTGGTTGCCGATGAAAGTGGACTCACTAAATAGGTAATCGTATTTGCTATTTCTTCAACACTTGCAAACCGTTGTAAGAGTGATGAAGTCCGTTTTTGAGTAAAAAACTCTTCTTCTATTTGAGTTTTAGACTTTGATTCCTCTTTAGCGGCATTCTCTAAGAATTGAGCTGCGCCCTCTGATAATGTTGATCCGGGCACAATGGTGTTAACCGTTACCCCTGTTCCCTTTGTTAATTGCGCCAATCCTCTGGAGACCGCTAAAATAGCAGCTTTTGTCATACTATAGGCAATCATATCTGTAGGAACTAGGGTTGCACATTCACTGGAAACAAATAAAATTCTACCCCAGTTATTTCCTATCATTTTAGGAAGAAGTTGTTTTGATAAACGAACGCCACTCATGACATTCACCTCAAACTGTTGTTGCCAATCTGCATCAGTCGATTTAAAAAAATCGCCAGAAGTATACATGCCAACATTATTAACGAGAATATCTATGGCAGGTAGTATTTTCAATAACGCACTTATTTCCTCAACATTCAGAAAATTTGCCACGATGCCACTAACCTTGCTTTCAGGAAATTCCTTTTGTAAGCTCTTCACAGCTACTTCAACTTTTTCTTTGGTTCTCCCATTTAATACAACAGAGGCGCCTTCTTTAACCAATGTTTTTGCAGTTGCAAAACCAATACCGGCAGTTGAACCAGTAATAAAAACTGTTTTTCCTTTTAATTCTAAATTCATATCCTATTCCTACTTATCATTAACCTGCAATTCCCCATTCGCTAAAGAGCAGCCATAAACTCAAAACCGCAACTATTAGTATTATGGTTAATATACCATCTGACGACCATTTGAACTTGACACCTGCTGTTCGTTTTTGAAACGTAACCAGCTCCAGAAACTCCGGTGATTGTGCTTGCCCCATTTTACTTACTGCCATTAATACCAAAGCGCAAAAGAGAAACAAAAACAGTGCAAAATGCAAGAAGTTTATTCCTAAAAATAGGCCTAACGGAGAATCTTCTGCCACTGTTATTGTGCCCTCATTACTTAAAAATTCCAGTACTAATCGTAAGACGCCAATGATGAAACCCACCCACAAAGAAACAATTGCACCTGTTGCATTTATCCATTTGTATAACAACCCAAATAGAAAAACCGCAGCAATTGGAGGGGAAATATAAGCTTGTACACTTTGTAGGTAATGGAATATCCCACCACCCATTAGTGATTTCATGAACGGAATCCATCCTAAACTAATCAAGACTAGAACAACAGTAGCGATTTGCCCAAAACGAACCAAATCTTTCTGCGGGGCTTTGGGTCTGTATTTTTGATAAAAATCTATGGTTAACAAGGTAGAACTAGAATTAAACGCCGATGAAAGTGAGCTCATTAAAGCGGCTAATAAACCGGCAATCGCTAATCCTTTTAATCCTGTCGGCAAAAAACCATTGATCATGGCCGGTAGCGCTTGATCTGCATTTTCTATAGAAAAACTAATGTCTCCTTTTTGCAACAGGGCATAGGCTATTACGCCCGGTATAAAAAAGATGAAAACAGGTAGTAATTTTAAATACCCTGCAAACAAAGCTCCTTTTCTTGCATTGTTCACATCCTTAGCAGAAAGCGTGCGCTGCACAATGTATTGATCTGTACACCAGTACCAAACCCCTAAAATAGGTGCGCCAAATAACATCCCCGTCCAAGGGTATTCTGTATCCGTAGATGGGCGCCAAAGATTAAAAAAATCTCCTACTGGTGGATTTTGAGAATCCTGTGAAGCTATCGTAATAATCTGAACCATCTCATCCCAACCACCTACAGCATGT
>CAYGUY010000161.1:0-2319 GCA_964353165.1 uncultured Maribacter sp. | reverse complement strand
CTCTTAACTTGTAATAAAGCTCGTCTTTGGTATGCATCCAAAGTTCTGGCATCCCTTTGGTGATAGGATGTTGTGTATTTCTAAGTCTGATTTGATATTCGCTTTGCGGCCCATGTCCACCGCCATTGCCGGGTGCGGTATCATAGATTAATTCATCATTATCGTTGTAGTAAACATAGGGCCCGTCCTTTTCGTTACGGTCTCCCCAGCCACCAAGGCCGATCATTTTATTGTACGCATCCCATTCCGGAAAAGAGTTGTCCGCTGCATGAAAAACAACGAGTCCACCACCATTTTCCATATAGGATTCAAAGGCTTTTTGGGTACTTTCTGGCCACGGTGCCGCATTCCATCCAAAATTGGAAATAACCACATCGTAATCGGAAAAATTAGGTTCAAAATCCGAGTCGGACTTGGGTTTTTCCAAAGCTATAGTCGGTGGTAGGCCATCGATTGGAAAATCGGCTATAAATTCTTCGCCTTTCCATGTGTATGCTGAGCGTTGTACATCCACCTTAAAAAGCTTAGTTTCCTCTAGGTAATCCTTAAGCATTACGGTTGTTTTAGGCCATTGCACGTGGTTATTTTGACCATCGATGATAAGCACTTTTATAGGGTTTCCTTGTGCGCTTACCAAGGCATTGGACCCAGAGCAGTTTAAAAATAAAATACCGATAAGTATGTAAATTGTTTTCATATAGCAATATAGTTTTTAATCTGTTGCAATACCAAAATAGAACCAATGTACATCGGTTTCAAATGGATTGTACTGTTTGTGCAACTCTCCTGGTTCAATGGTAATGCATTTGCCAGCACCTACTTCATGTGAAGTTCCGTTTATTTCAAAAATAGCTTTTCCTTTTTGGATGTAAAACACTTCGTACATGGTGTCATGTTTATGGGTTTCAACAGCTTGTCCCGGTGTAAAGACCGCAGTGCTGAACATCATTAACTGCGGAATTTCCCCCGCACCGATCAAGGTTTTTTTCTTGATGCTCGTGTCGTGACTTACACCGAGCTCTGGAAGTTGTTCCCAATCTACTATTTTCATACTTATTTACAAATACTTTGGATATTTTAAGATTTAAACACTTTCAATTATTGTGTCTTCTGGATTTGTTATGTAATTAAACCATCCATTAAATCTTCTAATAACTTCTTGTCCTCCAAAATCATCGTTCTTGTCGTAAATAAAATAGTCTGTCCCTCCAGCCCTAAGCGTTAATTTACCGTGTAAAGTTTCCCAAAATGTATAGGTGACAAATAAATAATTGTCGTTGATAAGGAACCCTAGCATATTGGGCATGTGATTGTAGTGGTACAAATTTAATTGTGAACCTGAAATGGAAACCTCTGGCAGATGACTTGCCGCATCATTTATCTATTCAGATATTTCAGCTACGGTTTTAAATCGTTTAAAATCTTTATTCTTTCCTTGGGAATCTGGGTTAAGTAAAGCTACATCTACGGAGTATTTGGTGCGGTTGGCAACCAAAGAATCAGGATTATTTTCATTTAAAAGTTTTGCTATTACGTTAGTCCATCCAATTCTACCTGCAACGCCAATATATTTAATGGAAACATTCTTTTCCTTTAAAACAATGGCTAAAACCGAATCATATAATTCTCCTGCCTCAATAATATTTAATGTTGCTTTTTCTTTAATTGAATTCTCATAAATTGTAAATAACATTTCCATAATAATTAAAGCCAAAACCAAAATCATTACTGTGTAAGTTACTTGTTGGACCTGCTTTGGCATTAATTCTGCGGGAAGTGATTGTAAAGCTAAAGCGACGAACATAATAATATATGCAATCGGTTTTTTTGCGACTTCATAACCTTCTTTTAATCTTACTAGGAAACTTTTTTCTGGTACTGGCATAATTGGTTTTGTTATTTGTTAGCGGATTAATACTTCACTCTATACTAAATGATTTCGTTTCTGTTTCCCCGTTACCCATAAGCTCTATGGTGTAGTCACCTTTTGGCAGGTAAGTTTTACCATCTTTTGCAGGTTCTAATTTCGTTTTATGTTTTTTAAGATAGGCCATTTTCCCCGCTTTGGAGAAGGCTACATCATAGGAAAGCACGTTCAGACCTTTGTCCCCTTCAATTTCCGTAGCACTTACGGCGATACCATCTTCGGTTTTTACAACCGCAGTAAAAGTATCCGGTTTAACCGTGTAAAAGATAAGGTCTAGCCCCGGGGTGTTCGGTTTCATCCACGAGCTCCACGAACTTCCCCATCGGCTTGAGTGCTTTATGTTTTCTAAATCAAAAGCGTACAAATCCTTTTCTAAGATTTCTGGGGTCATC
>CAYGUY010000160.1:0-2322 GCA_964353165.1 uncultured Maribacter sp. | reverse complement strand
ACCCCTGTTACCAGGATGAAAACCTGGCGTCCTAACCCCTAGACGAACGGACCAATAAAAAATTAATAACTTTAACTTAAGCGTTGTAAACGAATACAATACTCACCTATTCATTTTCAACTCTTTATTAAATCTTGTAGTCCGTAGGGGAATCGAACCCCTGTTACCAGGATGAAAACCTGGCGTCCTAACCCCTAGACGAACGGACCATATCTTTACGCAATTGCGGATGCAAAAATACAATTATTTTTTACTATCGCAACACCCAGATATTATTTTTTCAAACTTTTAATATGCCTTGGCAAATAGCACTCTTTTTTGCGAAGGTTTACCACTGATGATACAAACTCCATTTTCATTTTCTGAATCGATAGGTATACATCTGATGGTAGCCTTTGTCTCCTCCTTTATTTGATCTTCCGTTTCAGCTGTCCCATCCCAGTGTGCTGAGACAAATCCTCCTTTACCTTCTAAAACTTCTTTAAATTCGGCATAGGAATCCACTTTGGTAATATGTTCTTTTCTAAAATCAAAAGCCTTTCTATAGATATTCTCTTGGATATCTTCCATAAGAAATTCGATCTTGGCAACTACCTGATCGGCTGGGATGGTCATTTTTTCCAAGGTATCCCTTCGAGCTACCTCATAAGTTCCATTATCCATATCACGTTGACCAATAGCCAATCGCACCGGAACCCCTTTAAGTTCATAGGCGTTAAATTTAAAACCTGGCTTATGTGTATCCCTATCGTCGTATTTAACGGATATTCCCTTAGAACGTAGTTCTTCAACCAAAGGTTTTACCCTTTCCGAAATTACATCTAATTGCTCCAAACCTTTGTAAATAGGGATAATAACCACCTGTATAGGAGCTAATTTTGGAGGAAGTACCAAGCCGTTATCATCACTATGGGTCATAACCAAGGCACCCATAAGTCTCGTAGAAACACCCCAAGAAGTAGCCCAAACATATTGCTTATCCCCTTCTTTGGTCGTAAATTTAACATCAAACGCTTTGGCAAAGTTCTGACCTAAAAAGTGAGATGTTCCTGCTTGTAATGCTTTTCCATCTTGCATAAGAGCCTCTATACAGTAAGTTTCCAAAGCTCCCGCAAAACGCTCGCTCTCCGTCTTCACTCCTTTAATTACCGGCATTGCCATATGGTTCTCCGCAAAATCAGCATATACGTTCATCATTTGCTCTGCTTCGTCCAAGGCTTCTTGTTGCGTAGCGTGGGCCGTGTGCCCTTCTTGCCATAAGAACTCCGCCGTTCTCAAAAAAAGTCGTGTACGCATTTCCCACCTGACGACATTGGCCCATTGATTAATCAATATAGGCAAATCCCGATAGGACTGAATCCATTTTCTGTATGTATCCCAAATGATGGTTTCAGATGTTGGGCGCACGATAAGCTCCTCTTCTAACTTGGCATCTGGATCAACGATAATTCCACTTCCATCCTCTGCATTTTTAAGCCGGTAATGAGTAACCACGGCACACTCTTTTGCAAATCCTTCTACATGACTGGCCTCTTTACTAAAATAAGATTTAGGTATGAACAATGGGAAATAAGCATTCTCATGTCCGGTATCCTTAAACATTTTATCCAATCCCGCCTGCATCTTTTCCCAAATAGCAAAACCATAAGGTTTTATGACCATACAACCCCTTACTCCAGAATTATCGGCTAAATCAGCAGACACTACCAGCTCATTGTACCATTTAGAATAATCTTCGGTTCTCTTTGTTAGTTTTTTACTCATTATAGATAGTTTGGCACAAAAGTTGTGATTAATTAAGAAATAATTGCGTAAAACTAGTTATTTTTAATATGTTCAACAATAAAATTTAGAACGATGATATATTCACTACCCCTCAATACACTGCGCAACATAGGAATTCTTTCCATTATAGCCTTAGTAAGTGCATCTTGCGGCTCCTATCAACCAGCATCCTATTATGACAATGACGGAATATATGCAGACAATGATTTGCGGACGGTAGAAAGAATGCCTACACAACGTCCACAACAACAATATAGAGTTGAGCCAGAATCCAACACTTATTCCGACTACTTTGGACAAAAAGCCGAGCAATACGATGATATGTTTGACGGCGAACTGTTTACCGATGTTGATTCATACGCAAGCAATCCAACTGATGAACAATTAAATCAGGAACAGTTAACAGATTACTACAATAATCCCAACGATTACCAAGGTTTTGGTGGATGGGGTGATAATGCTACTAGCGTAAATATAAACTTCTACGACAACGGCTGGGGCATGGGCTTCAACGACCCTTGGTTATGGGGCGGGGGC
>CAYGUY010000159.1:0-2365 GCA_964353165.1 uncultured Maribacter sp. | reverse complement strand
GCCAAAACTGTGTTCCGGCTTCTGGCCCTGTCACCCAGCGCCATTGTCCCTCAACCGCTACATCGGTTGCACCGATCCAACCAAAACCACTAGCTTGGGCTCCTGAAAAATCGGCCTCTTCCTGGGTGGTAAGCGTTACTAAATACCCTTGTAGACCAAAATAGGTACGAGCGGCAGCAGCAGTCTCTGCAGCAGTCCAAGAAATACCTGGAGCTGAAACAAATTCATAATAGTGCTGGGTAACAGGTAAATAATTAGCCTCACCTACGGTTATGGAAAATTGCCTACTTCCTGAAGGGTTAGGTGAGCTACTAGAAAATTCGGTGGCTAAAACGGCAGCCTCAAACTCGATATACGTAGCGGGACCTTGTAGGGTTAGCTCGCCTTGTACCGGGTCCCAACTGGTAATTATGTTAGGATGGGTTCCCGTAAGCGTTAATAAGTCCTCCCCGTTTACATACCCATTCGATATCTGAATGTACATGGCAAAAGTGCTTGTATCGTCCGGATCGGTTATACTTATGGAAGTTACAATGGGCAGAGCGCTACTGGGACAATAAATCTGATTTCCTGCAGCCGATAACACAGGTGGCTGATTTGTTCCTTGACTATGCACCAAGGTACTAACCAGACAACACAAAATACCAAATTTCAATATTTTATACACTGTTACGAACTTATTTCAACCATTAAAAACAAAAATAAGGGAATGTGTGATCATGGTTGAATAATTGTTGTGTAAGTACAGTTATGCGTCATCAAACACACTTTGACCGCTATGAAGGTGCAGAAAAGGAGCACAAGAATAATAGTTTTCATTAAAATCCTTTTAATAGCCGTAACTTCGCGCCTTATTTGAAATTATGACATTTAAAGAACTCGGCCTTGCCGAACCAATCCTAAAAGCTTTAGCGGCAGAAGGATATACTCACCCAACCCCAATTCAAGAACAAGCTATTCCAATCCTTCTACAAGGTAAAGATCTTCTTGGTGTTGCTCAAACAGGAACTGGAAAAACAGCGGCATTTGGGATTCCAATTTTACACCTCATGTATGAGGCCATTAGTTTAAGCCAAAACAAAAGAAAGGTAAAAGCATTGGTGGTAACCCCTACCAGAGAATTGGCTATACAGATTGGAGAAAGTTTCACAGCCTATAGCAAATATACTGGGCTGCGCAATACCGTCATTTTTGGCGGTGTGAAACAAGGTAAGCAAGTAAACGCCCTAAAAGCTGGTGTTGATATTATTATTGCGACCCCTGGCCGACTTTTAGACCTTATGAATCAGGGATTTATAACGTTCAGGGACTTAGAATTTGTGGTATTGGATGAAGCTGACCAAATGTTGGACATGGGCTTTATTCACGACATTAAAAAAATCATAGCAAAACTACCTCCTAAAAGGCAATCCTTATTCTTTTCGGCCACCATGCCGAAGGATATCGTGGAGCTGTCCCGAAAAATGTTGGGTGATTTTGAACGTGTTACTATTAAACCTGAACAGGCCACTGCAGAAAAAGTAGAACAAGGAGTGTATTTTGTAAGCAAGGGTAACAAACCAAAACTATTGGTTCATTTATTGAAGCAGCAGCCAAAAGATTCGGTTCTAGTATTTTCTCGCACCAAGCACGGAGCTAACAAAATAGTTAAAAAATTAGACCAAGCAGGCATTCGTTCTGCGGCTATTCATGGTAACAAATCACAAACGGCAAGACAGAATGCCTTAGGCGATTTTAAAGATGGCAAATTAAAGGTTTTAGTAGCTACTGATATTGCTGCCAGAGGTATTGATGTTGAAGAATTATCATTGGTGGTCAATTATGACTTACCAAATGTTTCGGAAACATATGTTCACCGTATTGGCAGAACAGGACGAGCCAGTGCCAGCGGTATTGCATTATCTTTTTGTGATAGCGAAGAACGACCCTATCTGCGTGATATCGAGAAATTAATAAAACAAGAAGTACCTCGTTTGGGAGAACACCCGTTTATGGATGACACTCCCGAGGAGAAAGATGACAGGCCACCAAGACAACCTAGAAACAATAATCGTTCTGGTGGACAAAATCGGAATAAAAACAGGTCTGGAAATTCTAATTTTAGAGGGAAGAATACTAGAAACACCAACAAACCGAAGCCTAGAAATTCGGCCCGTAACAGCGAATAAGGTTTTCAATTCCAATTCGTTACTTGTATCTTTAATTTCTTAATGTTTAATCATGAAAAGACAATTATTGATCTATGGCAGTGGACGACACACGGTTCCATTCCTACGGTATATGGCCGAGGCTACTGGAAAACCAAGACCTCATATTTGTTTTATTCCCACCGCTAGCGGAGATGACAAGGATTATTGCATTCGAT
>CAYGUY010000158.1:0-2449 GCA_964353165.1 uncultured Maribacter sp. | reverse complement strand
GCTGAGGTATAATGCAGAAGTCCAGTAATCGATTATTACCTATCACCGTATCCCTAGACACTTCTATTTTGGGGCCTACTATATTTTTTATGGGAGCTTCCGATACGTAGGTAAAACCAGAACCGTACTTGCTACTGATGGTGTTTTTGGATAGTTGTTCGGGAATTGTTTTGTTATCACCGATATATTGGGCGGTCCAATCGGAAATGGTTTTATCGTACGTAGCCCATTTTGATGTTTGAGTATCCATGTCCATCACGTACAATAAACTCGTAGGTCTCGCATTATCTTCGGTGAAATTTGAGGTCATGTGGGCCGACACAAAAAACCCAACGCTTAATAATAGACTCAATAGAGCAATGCCAAGTTGACCTCTATACCGGGTAAATAGGGGGAGTAGTAGAAAGAAAGTCAGTGTAGTAAAGACGGTTGCCGCTACCATCATTTTTAGACCAAGTCCTACCGGAAACATTTTTATGAAGGGGGCAAAAATGAACAATGCCGGAATTCCCAAGAAAACCAGCAGAAAGGGATTTGGATTTTTCTGATGTATTAGGATGTAAAAAGCAACCAAGGCTCCGAATACAGGTATGATAAAGAACGATGCGCCCGGTAGATATTTTGCAACCAAAGCACAGATGATGAGCCACAGAAAAAGGGGCGCCACTAAAAGGTTGGGCGTTTTCACCACCCTGAATTTGTGATAGGCATAAAAACAGACCCCTACCGAGAAAAGGGCAAATGCTAAAATATAAGCATGTCCATTATACGTAAAACCGTGCAGCATATCAGCGTATGACGGATACAGCCACTTTAAAACGGCCCAGCTGTAATACCCCACCAAGCCGTTGATTGCCAATACTACTAAAAGGGGTAAAAACCCTTTTATGATATCTTTTAGATGTAGCACTTTCTTTCTAAAACCTAAAACAAGTAAAACGATAAAGATGAGTATTGCTATGCCAAGCATGAGCCAGATCCAATCGAACGGATAGGAAACCATTTTAAAAAAGGGAATATTAAAGTAGACGTAATCGTTAAGACTTTTCATGTCATTTAGATCTGCCTGGCTAAAGTGGGTAAGTAAGGGCATCAGATAACTTCCTTGGTGTGCCAAGGTGTTTCGGTCCAAGCGTTCATAGTTGTCCCGTACCGTATGGTAGTCAAAGTGGTCGTCTATAAAAGCGAAGTTAAACCCTTCAATATCCGCATCTTCCCTAAAAACAGTCAAATCGGTATCATTAGGTAGCATTTTGTAAATACTATAAGCCAAGGAATTTGTCACAGGATATTCCGGATTGGCGGCAATAAATTCCTTGATAAGCTTTCCGTTTCCACGATTGGTTTCCATGAGCATATATCCTGGACCTCCACTGCCTCTAGCTTCAAAATTGAGAACGAGACCTACCTCTTTTGCCCAAGGGTGGTTTTTTACGAACAGGTCCGCCCCGTTAAGTCCTAGTTCTTCGGCATCGGTAATTAAAATAATGATGTCGCTTTTGGGCTGTGCGTTTTGTGCCAAAAATGCTCGTACACCCTCCAAAATGGTAGCCACGCCGCTGCCGGCATCACTTGCACCGAGAGAGGAGTGCGGACTGCTGTCGTAGTGGGTCAACAGTAAAAGTGCCTTTCCCTGTTCGGTACCCTTAATGCGCGCAAGAATATTTTCGGCTTTACTTAGGTTCGCCCAGTCTCCGGCGGTATAACCTTCTTGTACCGTAGTTTCAAGACCTAGATTCTTGAGTTGATTTATTATGTATTGCTTCACTTTTTCGTGTCCCTCAAAACCAACCCCATGTGGTTCTTGGGAAATAGCTTTTACATGGGTTAAGGCCCTATCCGTTGAAAATTCGGTTTTTAGTGCATCCAAATCTGGGGAGTAGGTGGGCATCAAGGACTTAAAACTCCAATAAATCGCAAGGAGAATTAGTAGTAGGGTGATTACTGAGTTTGTTTTTTTCATTAGTTGGTGTTCTGATCTTAAAATTAGGGAATATTAACGTTTCCATAGCGGTACATCGATTATTTTACGATTTCCGTTATTTTTTCCTATCTTTAATAATCAACCTTAAACGAATTACTATGGGAATCAAAAGCTTTCAAGGCGTACGCAAGACAGTTAAAAAAGAGTTTGATGCTCCTATTTTAGTAGAGGACTACATGACCAAAAAGTTGGTGACCTTCCGTCCCGATCAATCCATTTTGGAAGTAATGGAACAATTTGCGAAAAATCATATTTCTGGTGGCCCAGTTTTGGATAACAACGGTTTCTTGGTAGGGATTATTTCGGAGGCCGATTGTATGAAACAGATTTCCGAAAGTCGCTACTTTAATCAACCCATATTAGATAAAAGTGTAGAAAAGTTCATGACCAAGAATGTAGAAACTATTCCTCACGATATATCGATATTCGATGCTGCCGGTATCTTCGTAAAGCACGGAAGGAGAA
>CAYGUY010000157.1:0-2732 GCA_964353165.1 uncultured Maribacter sp. | reverse complement strand
GCCGGAGTTCATGCTTGGCCCATCGGTTTTTATGGCCTGTTGATCAATAAACCGATACGCAGGCCGCATACTGAACAAATGTGCTTTTTGGTTTTTGGCGTCGACATCAAACTCCCGAATAGGAGCCACATTGTCCAGAATATAATAGCCACGCCCGTAGGTGCCCACGACCAAATCATCGAAACGTTCCTGAATTTCCAGCCAGTATACGGGTGCTGGTGGGAGGTTGTTCCGCAATCGCATCCAAGTATCCCCATCATTGTAGCTAATATAAAGTCCGTTATCTACACCCAGGTATAACATTCCTTCCCTTTTAGGGTCTTCTTTGATAACATGCGCGAAGGTGTGCACGGATTTAGGCATTGAATCCGTGATTTTTTTCCAAGTAGTTCCGTAATCCTCCGTTTTATAGGCGTAGGCCTCAAAATTGCCCATTTGGTGAAGGTCTACCGTAATATAAGCCGTTCCTTTTTTGTAGCGGGAGACCTCAATATTGGCAATGGTGCCCCATTCGGGTAAATCGGGAATATTTGCGGTTACATTGGTCCAGTTGGTTCCGCCGTCTTTTGTTACTTGTATTTGTCCGTCGTTGGTTCCCGCCCAGATTAATCCAGGTTCTAGTTTTGATTCTACTATACTGAATAGAACGGAGCCATCAAAAGTCATTAAATTATCCACCGCAATACCACCGGAATTCTGTTGATGGGTTTTATCGTTTAGCGTTAAATCTGGACTAATTACCTGCCAACTTTGTCCGCCGTCATCACTTTTATGCACGTACTGACTACCAACATAAACCCTATGTTTGGTATGGGGAGAAAAGGCCAGTGGGAAATTCCAATGCCACCGATATTTTAGTTTGCCCGGTTCCCATCCGTAACCGGCCTCGGGCCAAACCCGTACATCTCTTGCGTGGCCGGTTTTGGCATTGTAGCGTTGTAGACCACCATCATAACACCCGGACCAGACAATGTCGTTATCAAAAGGGTCTGGTTGGGCAAAACCACTTTCGCAGCCACCCACACCTTCCCAAAGCCCTAAAGGAATATAGCCTTGTCTACTATTGCTGGGGCCTTTATAGGAATAACCATCCTGTCTGTTTCCGTATACGTTATATGGGATTTGGTCATCTACAGATACATGGTACATTTGTGCAATGGGTAATACAATGCGCTGAAAACTTTTACCATGGTTAAGACTGATACTGGCGCCACCATCATGTGCTACCATTAATCGATTGGCGTTTGTGGGGTCTAACCAAATGTCATGGTTGTCGCCACCAGCGCGATAACCGCCTTTAATGGTTTTGCCACCGTCGTTAGAGGTACTGAATTTTACATTGGCAAAGTAGAGCTCGTTGGGATCGCTAGGAGAAACTGCCATTCTAATGTAGTACGGAGCACGTTCCCCTATATCATGGTTTCGCGTTTGTAGCGTCCAGGTTTCGCCAAAATCCTCGGAACGGTATAAAGCCGGACTATCAATTTCAAACAGGGCATACACGATCTCCGGTTCTGAAGGAGAGATGGCGACCGCAGTTTTGCCTACAGGATTGTCTTTTCCTCCGGGAAGTCCTTTTGTAGTCATATGCTCCCAAGAATCGCCCCCGTCCAAAGTTCTATAAACCCCTCCTCCAGGACCGCCACTTCGCAATCCCCAGGTATTAATATGTATGGACCACATGCCTACTAGAAGCCGGTCTGGATTTTTTGGGTCGATTGCCAATTCTGCCGCTCCCGTGTTTTCATCTACGAAGAAGATGCGTTCCCAGTTTTTGCCGCCATTTGTAGTTTTGTAAACACCCCGTTCTTGCTGTGGTCCGTAGGTGTGACCCAGTGCTGCGGCGTAGACGATATCCGGATTGGTAGGATGTACGATAATACGGCCAATGCGACCCGTTTTTTCGAGCCCCATGTTTCCCCATGTTTTACCCCCGTCTTCGGATTTATAAATACCGTCGCCCATGGCATGTGCTGGTCGGATGACAAAGGTTTCTCCGGTGCCTACCCAAACAATATCTGGATTTGTTGGGGTAATGGCCACGGAACCTATGGAAGAAACATCTTGATCGTCAAAAGTAGGATTCCAGTTGAGTCCGCCATCCGTTGTTTTCCATAATCCACCGGAGGCTGCACCGATATAATTGATCATTGGGTCTCCGGGTACCCCTGTAATAGCAATGGTACGGTTCCCTTCTGGGCCTATAAATCTAAAATCTAGGTTTTCGAAAACGGAGGGGTCGGTTTGCGCTTGGGAAATCAGGGTTGTAAAAAAAAGTAAGGTTGAGAGTAATGAGTTTCTTTTCATTTTGCCGAAGTTGAGATAGTGTTCTACTTGAAAGTCTACTAAGATAACCAAAATTAGAAACTGAATGTAGCTTTACAATTGGTTTGACCATTCTTACATGAAACGAAATACGCGTATTGTATTTTTACTCGTTTTTTATATTTTCGGAAGACTAATATAGGATTAGCTATGCAAGATTTTTTTCTTTTAGGGGCATTTATTCTTTTAGCTGTGGGCTTGTTTTACTTTTTTGTTCCTCCAAAAGGTATTAATCCGTTTTACGGATACAGAACACCCTCGTCCACAAAAAATGATGATAATTGGGAGGTAGCCAATAAATGGGCATCACGCTTATTTTTAGGGGTAAGCATACTTATGTGCGTCCTTTTATACATCAACCAGGACTTAAAATTTATGGATAGCGACGACTTATTTATAACCAGTTT
>CAYGUY010000156.1:0-2784 GCA_964353165.1 uncultured Maribacter sp. | reverse complement strand
CCAGAGGCGTCCCCACCCTTTAATTTATTCACTTCATCGACCGTCACCAAATTGGCATCACCTTTTATGGTATGTTTTAAGCAAGACGCCGCAACTGCAAAATCCAATGCATTTTGGTCATCCTCTGGATACTGCAAGAGTCCGTATATCAAACCGCCCATAAAGGAATCTCCACCACCAACGCGGTCTACGATATCGGTTATTTGATATTGTCTGGTTTCGAACATTTTTGTACCGTCCCAAAGCACACCGGCCCAAGTATTGTGGGACGCTGAAATGGAACCCCTTAGGGTTGTAATTACTTTTTTCGCCTTAGGGAATTTCTGCATCATCTGTTTACAGACCGATAAAAAAGCCTCTGCCTTCACGTCATGACCATCTTTATGCACATCAAGCCCCTCCGGGTGTATGCCGAAATGCTTTTCCGCATCTTCCTCGTTGCCAAGGATAATGTCGCAATAGGAAGTAAGCTCCGTCATAATGGCCTCGCGATCACCACCGTAATTCCAAAGTTTTGCTCTATAATTAAGGTCTGTGGAAATGGTAACGCCCATTTCACTTGCTACCTTTACCGCCTCCAAGCATACATCGGCAGCACTTTGGGAAATCGCCGGGGTAATTCCCGTCCAATGAAACCATCCTGCACCTTCAAATACTGAATTCCAATCTATCATTCCCGGTTTGATCTCGCAAATAGAAGAATGTGCACGGTCGTAAACCACTTTACTTCCTCTACTTACGGCACCGGTCTCCAAGAAATAGATACCTAATCTTTCTCCTCCAAATACTATATTTTGGGTGTTAACCCCTCTTTTTCGCATTTCCATCAAGGCACATTCCCCGATATCATTTTTTGGAAGACGTGTTACAAAATCTACTGGCACTCCATAATTGGCAAGCGATACCGCTACATTGGATTCTCCGCCACCGTAAACCACATCAAAACTATTGGTTTGAGAAAACCTTAAAAATCCTGGAGGGGATAAACGGAGCATGATCTCCCCAAAGGTTACTACTTTTTTCATATCGACTTTATTGGTTTAAAACTGCTCTCTGCCATATAGGTTTGGTTAGTCCCTTAGACACCTACACAGCAAAAAACAGTACTAAAATATATAATTTTTAAATTCCTAAAGCTTGTCCACCGCCTATTTGGATGGTTTCCGCTGTTATGAATGAAGCATCCTTACTTGCTAAAAAAGAAATGACGCCTGCAACATCTTCCGGCTGACCTAATCTACCTAACATTATATTATTGGCCCAAGAAGCAAAAACCTCTGGTTTGGTCGCTTTAATCTGAGCATGGAAAGGTGTATCAATGGTTCCAGGAGATACAGCATTCACACGAATACCATATTCGGCTAAATCCTTCGCTAAAGCTCGAGTGATAGCATGAACTCCTGCTTTGGAAGTTCCGTAAATTCCTGCACCAGGTCCACCGGCCGTCCAACCTGCATTAGAAGTATAGTTGATAATTGATGGATGCTCTCCCTTTTTTAGGAAAGGAATTGCTGCTCTTGAAGCGAAAAACACAGAATCCAAGTTTAGGGCCATTACCTTTCTGTAAAATTCAGTCGTCATTTCTTCGAACCTAGACCTACCACCTAGACCACCTGCATTATTAACAAGTACATCTATTCTGCCATACTGTTCTCCAATTGCTTTGATATTTGAAGTTACGGCTTCTTCGCTAGTAACATCAAAACCTCGATATTCTGCCGTAATTCCTTCAGCAGTAAGTTCTGCAACTCTTTTAGCACCAACTTCATCTTCAATACCATTTAAGACAACGGTATATCCATCTTTTCCTAGCCGTTTAGCTACTTCAAAACCTATTCCACCGGTTGCTCCGGTGACTACTGCTACTTTTCCTTTATTACTCATAATAATTTACTATTAACCTTAAATTTATATTGATTCTATTTCTACTGGTCTTATTCGTTTTATTAATACATATATAGACAATACGGCCAATGGCGCTAATATTGCGATTACAATGAATGCAGGTGTATAGGATACTTTAGCAATCATCGGAATCAAGGAGTTCATTATAATAACCGACACGGCCGCTACGGTTCCTGCGAGTCCGGCTAGCGTTCCAACAGACGGTCCTCTGAACAAATCGCTTGAAATTGTCTGGATATTTCCAATAGCGAATTGGAAACCAAACAGCACTACTGCTACGATGTAAATAAAGGTCATAGGATTGTTTTCATTGACCAAGAAAATGATTCCTAGAAGTCCTGAGAATATCAATGCCCCACCAATGGAAATAGTGATTTTTCTAGCGAGATCCACAGACTTTGTTTCCATCAATTTACCAGAGTACCAACCTCCAAGAATACTACCTGCCATACCACCTAGGTAGGAAATCCAGATTGTAGATCCTATTTCTTCGATACTAAATCCAAATTTTGAGTTGAGATAAAGTGGCATCCACCCCACAAAAAGCCACCAAATAGGTTCTATAAAAAATCGGGACATTAAAACTCCCCACGATTCCTTATAGCTAAGTATTTTAGTAACCGAAAGTCCCTTTTCCTTCTCTTTTTCTACCGTTGTGGCAATTTGATCGGACAGGATTAGTTTCTTTTCCTCGTCGGTAATCCAAGGATGATTTTCCGGTTTCGCTTTATTCATAAACAACCAAGGCAAAACCCAAACCAATCCCACGGCTCCGATAATAATAAAGGTGGAACGCCAGCCAAAGTGTCCATATAAATACGCTATTAACACTGGCGCTATAACACTCCCTAACGAAGCACCAGCATTAAAAATTCCTTG
>CAYGUY010000155.1:0-2896 GCA_964353165.1 uncultured Maribacter sp. | reverse complement strand
AATCTTCAGTAAAAATAGCCTCCCCGGAATTACCGCCGCAAAAACCCAGTTGTGCGCTAAGTTCGTTGGATAAAAATCCAATAGAACAGCAGAGGAAAAACAGAAGTTTAGGCCATCGTGCATTCATCTTTTTGAAGATACTGTTTTAGGGTATAACGTATTCTTTTGCCAGCGATTGTATGAACCAAAAGGGTTAATCGTTAATATCTTTTTAACTTTCATCGATTACACCTATTTTTGCCCCGCAAAATAAGGGCATATGAAAGCGTTGTTCTACAACTGCGCGAGTATGATTTCATTTTTTTTATAAGGTATCCTATGAACTACGATTTTAATGCAATAGAGAAGAAATGGCAAGCATATTGGGCAAAAAACCAAACCTTTAAGGCAGAGAATAATTCCGATAAGGAAAAGTTCTATGTGTTGGATATGTTTCCTTATCCATCTGGCGCCGGACTTCATGTAGGCCACCCTTTGGGATATATAGCAAGTGATATTTACGCCCGTTATAAAAGGCACAAAGGATATAATGTGCTACATCCGCAAGGTTACGATTCTTTTGGATTGCCCGCGGAACAATATGCGATACAAACTGGTCAGCATCCGGCAATCACTACCGCAGAGAATATAAAAACCTATAGAAGACAGTTAGATCAGCTAGGTTTTTCTTTTGATTGGAGCCGCGAAGTGCGTACTTCCGACCCCAGCTACTATAAATGGACGCAGTGGATTTTTATTCAATTGTTTAATTCATGGTACAATACCGCTACGGATAAAGCCGAAGATATTTCCACTTTAATTTCCATGTTTAAGGCCGATGGGAATAGCAAGGTGCAAGCGGTCTGCGATGATGCCGTTGAACTTTTTAAAGCAATAGATTGGGCTTCCTATTCAGATGCCAAAAAACAAGAGATCCTCTTAAAATATAGGCTTACCTACCTAGCGGAAAGTGAAGTGAACTGGTGCCCTGCACTGGGAACTGTTTTGGCCAATGATGAAATTGTAAATGGGGTTTCCGAACGTGGGGGACATCCCGTCATCCGCAAAAAAATGACCCAGTGGAGTATGCGTATCTCCGCCTATGCACAACGATTATTAGATGGTCTAAACAAAATCGATTGGCCGCAACCGCTTAAAGATTCTCAAACGAACTGGATCGGGAGGTCTGTGGGGGCGAGCGTTACTTTTAATGTCTTTTCCGAAAATGAAATTGGACCACACATTATAGATGTTTTTACAACACGACCCGACACCATTTATGGAGTATCCTTCATGACCTTAGCGCCCGAGCATGATTTGGTCGATCAGATCACGACCGAATCACAGAAAGCAGAGGTACAAGCCTATGTGGAAGCTACGGCAAAACGTTCCGAACGAGATCGTATGGCAGATGTGAAGACCATTTCAGGAGCGTTTACGGGTGCCTATGCGGAACATCCGTTTACCAAGGAGCCTATTCCAATTTGGATAGGCGATTACGTTTTGGCCGGCTACGGTACGGGAGCGGTCATGTCCGTTCCATGTGGTGATCAGCGCGACTATGATTTCGCGAAACATTTTGGTATTCCCATTCCCAATATTTTTGAAGGGGTTGATATTTCCGAGGCCGCATTTGCCGATAAGGACAAAGCGGTCATTACAAATTCCGACTTCTTAAACGGACTTGGGCAAAAAGAGGCCAGTAAGATAGCAATACAATCGCTTGAGACTTTGGGTCAAGGAGAAGGAAAAATAAACTACCGTTTACGCGATGCTGTTTTTAGTCGCCAAAGGTATTGGGGAGAACCTTTTCCGGTGTATTATGATGCGGACGGAATGCCCCAAATGCTGGACGAAAAATTCCTGCCATTGGAGCTGCCGGAGGTCGATAAATACCTGCCTACCGAAACTGGCGAACCGCCCTTAGGAAATGCAAAAGAATGGCATTGGTTGCAATACGGTGACGAAGGAAACGTAGTTTCCGAAGAAGTGTTTAAAAAAGCGGTTTCGGACACTGAGCGTAGCCGAAGTGCCGAAATTAAAGGAGGCCCTCTTGAACTAAACACCATGCCCGGATGGGCCGGAAGCTCCCAGTATTTTAATAGGTACATGGACCCGCAGAATGATGAGGAGATATTTTCTCAGGAGGCTATAAACTATTGGCAAGACGTAGATTTGTATATTGGCGGTAGCGAGCATGCAACCGGGCACTTATTGTATTCGCGTTTCTGGCAAAAATTTATGTTCGATAAAGGCTTGGTGCCCAAAGATGAATTTGCCAAGAAGTTGATTAATCAAGGGATGATAACGGGCGAAAGTGCTTTTGTAAATATTTTAGAGGGAAGATTAAAAACCAATATAGATGATGCAAGTGGTAATTGTCAGATAATAGTTAGTAAGGAGTTTTATGAAAGTTTAGAAATTAAGGAAGGTTCACTTGAAAAATTACCAAAACTTATTTCTGATTTTTTGAAAGATAGATTACAGGAACATCAAGATTTTAATATTGAATTAAAGGAGTATTATAAATATTTCAAGGTGTTTAGATCAACTCAAATAAGTGTAGATTTTATCAATCTTAAAAATGAATTTAGAATCTTAGATTTAAAAGATGATGTAAGATTAGGAGAAATTGGAGGTGCTCATTATTTTGATGGTCAAATTATTATTCCAAACGAAAAAATGACCAAAGATACTTTGGTAAAGGTCTATCGCGAAGTAGAAAAAATGTCCAAATCCAAATACAATGTCGTCAATCCAGATGCCATTTGTGAGGAATATGGAGCAGATAGTTTGCGGCTATACGAAATGTTCTTAGGACCCTTGGAGCAGTCCAAACCATGGAATACCGCAGGTATTACCGGAACCCATTCCTTCTTGAAAAAATTGTGGCGGTTATACCACTTAGGTGTTGATA
>CAYGUY010000154.1:0-2973 GCA_964353165.1 uncultured Maribacter sp. | reverse complement strand
AATTTACCACCCTTCACTCCCTTTTTCCCCTTTGAACGGTCCCGTTAAATCTGAAGTAATCCATCCTGCATAAAAGGCTCCGGGTTGCGGTCGCACCCGTTCCCCAGCTACAAAACATTCAAGAATCTGAGGGTAGAAAGCCACATAATCCTTTAGTTCTTCAAATTCCTGAAACGGTTTGGGATACGACCATGCGATTGGCTGGTTCTCCATCGTTTTTAAAGCCCAATATACCGCATTGCCCTTCCATTCGCACATAGAGGATTTCTTGGGTATTTGTACTAGTGCGCTTATATCAACATCAGCTTGTGGTATATAGTAGGTAGGCGGACTCGCAGTCTCCAAAACCGCCAATGCGCTGCTGGTTTCAGCAAGTATCGTCCCTTGATGGCTTACGGTTACGGATTTATTTACTTTTTCAATTTTTGGAGGTCTTGGAAAATCCCATACCGATCGCTGCCCCTTTTTAGGAACTATCGCGAATGGTGGTCTTTTTTTACCTGTGTTATCCCAGCTATCGCGAGCCTGTTGCAACCAATTTTTCATACAATTAATTTTAAAATCCATATTTTTTTAGAAGTTAGTAAAAAACCGTTTATCAGTATCCCATATTTTAATTGGAGTGCCTGATTCATCGTTTTTACATGATGTAAACCAGTTCTTAGCACATGGTTTAACACATTGTATTTATTTTGTATACTTAGTATTTAACAGGGACAAATTGTGTCTTACCCGCATAAAAGGTTATAATCGGTTTAAGAAAATAAGCTATATTTAAGAAATGAAAAGCACCATTATCCTGATACTTATTTTAGTACTGTTGGCGTATGTTCCTTGTTTTTCACAAGAAAAAAAAGGGAACGACTACCAGCAGGAACTTCCAGGTTCAGAATTGTTGATTGACATGATGTATATACCAGAAGGAAAATTTACCATGGGAAGTCCCTCATCCGAAGAAAACAGGGATACGGATGAAGGTCCAGCTCACGAGGTTACAATCGATGCTTTTTGGATGGCTAAATATGAAATTACCTGGGAACTCTACAATCTCTTCGTAAATAAGACTATTGACGCCATCCCCAACAGCAAAAAGGGTTCCGAGGTTAACATAGAAGTGGATGCTATAGCAGGTGCTACAGTACCCTATGTAGATATGAGCTTAGGAATGGGTACGGAATCCGGGCTACCCGTTGGAAACGTAACCCATCATTCCGCTTCCGCATTCTGTAAATGGCTCTCTGCTACAACGGGCTATTTTTATCGCCTACCTACCGAGGCTGAATGGGAATATGCTGCACGGGCAGGCAGCACTACTTCATATCATTTTGGAAATGAGGTTTCACAACTGGACGACTATGCATGGCATTACAAAAACAGTAAGGGCACCTATCATAAAGTGGGACAGAAAAAACCAAACGCTTGGGGCTTGTATGATATGCACGGGAATGTATCCGAATGGACCTTGGACCAGTATGTTCCGGAAGTATACGAGTCTCGAAAAACCGATAACTTAAACCCTTGGAAACCTTCCGTAACTGAATATCCCAGAGTCGTACGCGGTGGTTCCTATGATGATGACCCGGAAGATCTGCGCAGTGCAAACAGAATGGCATCCAAGGAAAAATGGAAAATGCGAGATCCCCAATTTCCTAAAAGTAAATGGTGGAATACGGATGCGCCATTTGTGGGCTTTAGGATTGTGCGACAGGCAACCAAACCAACAGCAGAGGAAATGAACACGTATTGGAATCAGGAATTATAAAACTATAAGAACATACCCATGGAAAAATCAGAAAAATCAATACAGGATGCATTAACGCCGTCCAGACGGAATTTTGTTAAAAGTAGTGCCTTGGTAACAGCGGGAATGCTCCTGCCCGGCATGGAACTAAGTGCCATGGCGAACGTTTTTAATGATAAAAAGCTAAAAATTGCCGTGGTGGGCTGTGGTGGACGCGGCACTGGTGCAGCCAACCAAGCGCTAAAAGCAGATGACAACGTAGAACTGGTGGCCATGGCAGATGCCTTTCAAGACCAGTTGGACAAAAGCCTTACCAACCTCCAAAAAGCGTACGAAGGCACGGGCAAGGTAAACGTAAAGGACAAAAACAAGTTTGTAGGGTTTGATGCCTATAAAATGGCTATAGACCAAGCGGATGTTGTTATTCTAGCTACTCCTCCGGGCTTTAGACCCCACCATTTTGAATATGCGGTAAACGCCGGTAAGCACATCTTCATGGAAAAACCCATGGCAACGGATGTCCCAGGCATCCGTAAGGTATTGGACATGGCAAAAGTGGCAAAGGAGAAAAAATTGAACGTTGTCGTTGGATTGCAACGCCATTATCAAAATAATTATTTGGCTATTGCCGATAAAATAAAAGAAGGTGCAGTAGGTAAAATAACTTCCGGGCAGGTGTATTGGAACAGCGCAGGCGTTTGGGTACGTCCCAGACAAGCCGGACAGACAGAAATGGAATACCAGATGCGTAACTGGTACTACTTCAACTGGCTTTGTGGCGACCATATTTTAGAACAACACATACATAACATAGATGTTGCCAACTGGTTCTTGGGTGAATATCCTATTTCGGCACAAGGTATGGGAGGACGTCAAATACGTACGGGAATTGATCATGGTGAGATATTTGACCACCACTTTGTAGAGTTTACCTACCCTAGCGGAGCGGTAATTTCCAGTCAATGCAGACATCAGCCGGGGACTTGGTCCAAAGTCGGCGAAAATTTTCAGGGAACCAAAGGACGTATCGATATGAAAGATGCCGGTACGGCAACTATCGTAGATCTAGACGGAAATACTATGTTTGAACACCGAGGAAAAGACGATCCTAATCCCTACCAAGTAGAGCACGACAGGCTCTTTGCATCCATAAGAAACAATGAAGTCATTAGCGATGCCGAAAATGGGGCAAAAAGCACCATGACCGCCATCTTAGGAAGAATGGCAACGTA
>CAYGUY010000153.1:0-3046 GCA_964353165.1 uncultured Maribacter sp. | reverse complement strand
ATCATCCTTGTAGTAAAACAAAATTACTAAAAAATTCAGTGAGTCAAAAGATATTGGTTATGCCGTTACCTTTCAATGTTTATGCGCCAATGCAGATACCTGAAGCTCCAATCTTTTTAGCTCCCTTAAAATATCATTTTTATCCATCTGCATCCAAACATATAGCTTTAACATGACCATCAGAATTAGGCAAAGAAAACCCGCACTTGCCCAAGTAATTAGCCCTGCTGTATCATCTGTCTTCAAAAACCGGGTGATGCAAAAAACGAAGGTTATAAAAGCACCAATATTCACCACAGTCATCGCAGTGGCAAGCCAACCCATCTTGCCCTTGTAGACAGTACCTACTTTTCCCATTATAGACTGTTCGCCCAGCGAATCGTAGAATTTAGCTTCCTCACTATTCAAAGCTTCTTTAATCAATTCATCAATTTTTTCTTCCTTATTATTCATGCTGTTTTTGTTTTAGAATTCGTTTTAATTTTTCCCTTGCGTGAAATAAACGGGACTTCACGGTACCCACAGATATGTCAAGTATTCCATGTATTTCATTTAAGGAATATCCCTCAGTATAAAAAAGTCGAAGCACTAACTGCTGATTACGCGGTAATGTCAAAATGGCTTTTTTTAATAGTACAACTTGATTATCCGTCGACGGGTCATGTATATCAGTATCAATCAAAAGACCATACTGATGCAATTCATACTTCCCTCTTTTTTGTTTTTTAATATAATCCAACGATTTTCTTGTCACAATTGTAAAGACCCAGCTTCCAAACCGCTCAGGCTCCTTAAGTGTGGGTAGGCTAGACAAAATACTTTTCCAGCTGTCCTGAACTATGTCTTGCGAGCTATCCATGTCAAGGGCGAACCAATAGGCGTGTTTGCAAAGCTTTATATGGTATTTTTTTACCAGTAGCTCCAAGGCTTTCGAATTACCTGAGCGATATTCCAAGACCAATAACGCATCAAATGTCTTACTTTGATTATTCATAGTTCTAACTAATAGACCTAGAAAGTCTAAAAAGGTTCATTTTTACTAAATAATTGTTATTCTGTTTAAAGTTATCTTAATTAAAACAAAGCAATTCCTATTTTTGCCGCATGCGAAGAAAGAACAAACGACAGGTTTTTGAAAATGTAGAGGTAATCGATGCAGGAGCTAAAGGAAAAACCATAGGTAAGGCACCAGACGGCAGGGTTATTTTCCTTACGAATACCGTTCCAGGAGATGTAGTAGATGTTCAGACCACTAAAAAGCGAAAAGCATATTTTGAAGGAGTTGCTACAAAATTCCATTCGCTATCCGATAAACGTACCAAACCAGAATGCGAACATTTTGGAGTTTGTGGGGGTTGTAAATGGCAAGATATGGGCTACGAGCACCAACTATTCTACAAGCAAAAAGAAGTAGAGAACAACCTTAAACGCATTGGTCATCTAGAGCTACCGGAAATTATGCCGATAAAAGGTTCAGAAAAAAAATACTTTTACCGAAATAAAATGGAATTTTCGTTTTCGGATAGCCGTTGGTTGACCTTAGAAGAGATACAATCCGATAACCAAATAACCGATAAAAATGCACTAGGCTTCCATATTCCTGGAATGTGGGATAAGATTTTAGATATTAATAAATGTCATCTACAAGAAAATCCTTCCAACGCAATTCGTTTAGAAACGAAAGCCTTTGCTACTAAAAACAATATTACATTCTTCAACCCAAGAAATCAGTATGGGATGTTGAGAACCCTAATGATACGTACATCCTCTATTGGTGAAATCATGGTATTGGTTCAATTTTATGAAAATGAAGAAACCAAAAGATTGCTTTTATTAGAGCACTTAAAAACTACATTTCCTGAAATCACATCATTACTCTATGTTATCAATCCAAAGCAGAATGATACCATTTACGATCAAGAAATACGTTGTTATCATGGTAGAGATCATATTTTTGAGGAAATGGAGGGTCTTAAATTTAAGATTAACGCAAAGTCCTTTTACCAGACCAATTCCAACCAAGCCTACGAACTATATAAAATAACACGAAGTTTTGCTGGACTAACGGGCAACGAACTAGTTTATGACCTCTATACAGGTACAGGAACAATAGCTCAGTTTGTTGCGAAAAACGCCAAGAAAGTGATAGGTATAGAATCTGTTCCAGAAGCTATTCTTGATGCAAAATCAAACGCGGAAAACAATAAAATAAGCAACGTTGATTTCTATGTTGGCGATATGAAGAATGTATTTAATGAGGCGTTCATTAATGCACACGGTATGCCGGATGTTATTATTACTGATCCGCCAAGAGATGGTATGCATAAAGATGTGGTACAACAAATATTAAATATAGCGCCCCAAAAAGTAGTTTACGTTAGTTGTAATAGTGCTACCCAAGCGCGAGATTTAGAATTAATGAAGACACTTTATGATGTCACCAAGGTTCAGCCTGTAGATATGTTCCCACAAACACATCATGTGGAAAATGTTGTACTTTTAGAAAAGAAAGCTATAGCGGATACCAACTAATAAATGGGATGATTTTAAATGATTAGATTAGAGTTTTCCCATCACTAATAATTGACAATTGGTAAACAAGATTTTAAATACATGAAAAATTTTGGATTCAGTATTTTGCTATTAACCTGCCTACTAACAGTGGCTTCATGCGAAAAGGATGATATTTGTGTAGAAGGAAACACGCCGCTCATGGTAATCGAGTTTTTTGACATTAACAATAGGGATACGCCTAAAAATGTAACCGCGTTAAGAGTTGTAGGCGAAGGACAAACGGTTACTGTAAATACAGTTGCAGATAGGACCGCTTTAAACAAGATTAACATTCCCTTAAAAACCATAGAAGATAGTACTAGCTATTTACTAATATCAAATTCAGCTGATAACGATGATGATGTTGAAACTGGCAACATTGACATCGTAAACTTCAATTTTGCTCGGGTGGAAGACTTTAAATCCCGTGCTTGTGGCTTCATAGTAAATTATGAAGACCTAGATGCGGTTTTACAAACAGATACCGATAACT
>CAYGUY010000152.1:0-3143 GCA_964353165.1 uncultured Maribacter sp. | reverse complement strand
AAATGTGCCAATGAAGGTGAGTAAGACCAATTTCTTTATCATAATTTATCGATTTTAATATTTTTAGATGTCGTGATATTTCCTTTATCATCAATGATGATGCATTCGATATTTGGTAATTGCTTTATGCGATCTAATCCAGTTTCTTTTCCCATTACAAAAACCGAAGTTGCTAAAGCATCTGCTAATTCTGCTTTGGGTGCAAACACTGTAACACTAATAATTCCGCTTGACGGAAAACCAGTTCTAGGATCAATAATATGGGTGTAGCGTTTTCCATTAAACTCCACAAATTTTTCATAATTGCCAGAAGTCACTACAGCTCCATTATTTATGGGTAATAATGCAAAAACTTTGTCTTTATTTAGTGGGTTTGTAATGGCGACTTTCCATTCGGATCCGTTTGTTTGTTTCCCCCAAGTATTCATATCTCCAGAAGCGTTTATAATTCCTGAAGACACGCCTTTTGAAATGAGTAAAGCTTTAGCTTTATCTGCAGCATACCCTTTACCAATAGCACCAAAGCCAATTTTCATCCCTTTTAATTTCAAGAAAACGGTGTTTTTTTCTGAATCAAGGATAATATTTTGATAACCTACTTTTGATACTGACGCTTTAATTTCTTCATTAGTTGGCATCTGTTTCATGCTGCCATCAAATTTCCATATTCTGTCCATAGAAGCATAACTAATATCAAAAGCTCCATCTGTTAGTTTTGATATGCCAATAGCACGTTGTATTAATTGAAATAATTCAGTATCAACTTTTACTGGCGCAATTCCTGCATTTTTATTAATGGAAGAAGTTTGTGATGCTGCATCCCACGATGAAATTAACTTTTCTATTCTTGTAATTTCTGCTACAGCAGTATCAATATATTTATGAGCACTAATAGAATCGTTTGCAACTACAGTAATATCAAAGCGACTTCCCATTAATTTTAGTGTGCGTTTATATGGATTTTGAGCCATGCACGAAACAGAAATGCTTAAAATGAGTATGTAAATAAGATTTTTCAAATTATTTAATAAAGCTATTAAGTTCTTTAATATAGTTTTCTGGTGTTGTTTTTTTGTAACTGGTTTGACCTAAAATATTGCCTTCATGATCGAGTACGACTACAAATGGAAAAAAGCCTTGTTTGTTGTAGATTTCTGCTAGTTGTTTGTTGCTTTCAGTTTGTTTATCTGAAAGTTTATTTTTCTTCTTTCTAGGAAAATCTGCTTGAAGCATTATGTAATGCTCTTTTGAGTAGTTTTTAAAGATTTCTGTACTCCATATTTCACGATCTAATTTGATACAAGGTGCACACCAATCTGAACCTTGAAAAACAAGAATGATTGGTTTATTGTTTTTTACAGCTTCTTCTTTTGCAGTTGTAAAATCTGTTATCCAATTTTGGGCTTGAATACTGGTAATACTAAAAATGAATATTAGAAATAAAAGTGCTTTTCTCATTTTAAGGATGTTTTGTTTTTTATGATTTGTTGTTTCCAAATGCGATAGATTTGTAATACTATAACGGGAATAAAATGAACTATTGCAGCTGCAGCACTTTTTTCTGTTCCTTGTAGTCCTAAAAGAGCCCAATGAATAAAAGCTAGAATAGCAGCTACATATACCCAACGCTGTAATTTCTTCCAAGATTTCCCCATTTTTCTTATGGCAGTATTCGTACTTGTTATTGCTAATGGAATGAAAATAAAAAACGCAATCCATCCCGTAAAAATGGCAACATCAGAGAATTCATTAATTAATGTTTTAAAAGGGTATTCTAAAACATAAAAAATAGTGTGTAATAGTGTATAAGAGAAAGCCGCCACTCCAAAAAAGCGACGGTTTCTTAATAGCCATTTAGCAATTTTTCCTTTTGGGAATAATAGCTTTAAAGGTGTTGCGATAAGGCTAATAATTAACATGCGACCAGCAAATTCTCCTGTGATATGCATTATCATAACATAGTTTACTTGATCACGATAATAGTTTACAGTAAGTAATGTACCTGGTATGGCTAATATTAACCATAAAATATACTTAGATGTAAAAAATGTTTTGATGTTATGCATTAATCTTAATGTTTATGCTTTAGGTAAAATAGGCTCTTTTTTACTTCTTCCCCATGCTATAAATAAAGCAATAAGCAGTATTACAACATTCATTCCTACAGACTCATACTCACCTCTAGAGATATGAAATATGGCTGCTGCTACCATAAGTGCAATTGTGCCATAAGCAGCATAAACAGTAAATTGAGGTTTAATTCTAAGTAATGCTGGTAATAGTAAACCTAAACCACCTAATAAATCTACAAAACCTGTTAAAGTAACTAACAATGGGTTTTCTGCTGCCCAAGGCATCATTTTAGCGAGTTCTTCTGTTGGAGTACCAAGTTTAGCAGATGCTCCCCAAAGTAGCATTAAAGCAACTAATGCTTGTGCTATCCATAAACCAATATGTAAGCCTTTGTTTCTTTTTTGATTAGTCATTTTTATAAAGTTTAATAATTATAACTGCAAAGTTGGACTTTATAAAAAAGAATAAAAATAAGATACCTTAAGAAATGAAGTTGAGGCTATTTTTTTGACAGTTTACGTCTTATTTCGCTTAAATATTCTGGTGTAACACCTATGTATGATGCTATAAGTTTAAGCGGTAAGCGTTGTACTAGTGTAGGATAAAGTAATGTGAAGTCTATATAACGTTGCTCTGCAGTAGCACTTAATAATCCTATAACACGTTTATTTGTGGCAATTAAATTGTTTCTAAATTTTGTTGCAATTTCAATGAGTTCTGGTTTTTCTAATTGCGAAATCTCATTAAATTCTGATTTAGAAATAAATGCAACTTCGCTATCTTCTATAGCTTCAATAAAAATAACTGAAGGTATTTGATTTGTAAAGCTATCCAAATCTGAAATCATCCAGTTTTCTGGCGCAAATTGTAAAATATGCTCTTTGCCGTTATTGTCTAAAGTATAACTTTTAAGGCATCCAGTTTTTACTAAATAACCATGTTTTGTTATTTGACCTTGTTTAAGAAGTATGTCTCCTTTATTAACTTTTATTTTTTTTTCTGTTGGTAAAATACTCATGTATTTGCTAGATGTTATTTACATAATTTGTTTTTATAGCTTGCAGGTAACG
>CAYGUY010000151.1:0-3332 GCA_964353165.1 uncultured Maribacter sp. | reverse complement strand
TGGTTTGCTGGGCTTTTTTATATACCTCGGTTATTTATTTATCATATTGAAGCCTGGCAAAAACCATCTCCGGACAAGGAAATCCTTTCGGAACAATTAAAATTGATGACCAAGCGTCTGTGGTACATCATCACATGGCCCTCAGCGGTGCTGGCCACTATTTTTGCTATTTGGCTTTTGATCTTACAACCAGTTTGGTTGCAACAACCTTGGATGCATATAAAACTGTTGTTTGTAGTGCTATTGATAGCCTATCATCTGCGTAACCATTGGATATTCAAAAAATTCCAGAATGATGATATTCAATACACCTCTAATTACATGCGAATTTGGAATGAAGGAGCAACGTTAATTCTCTTTGCCGTTGTATTTTTGGTCATTTTAAAAAGTTCGTTCAACTGGATTTTTGGTGTTTTGGGAATTTTAGTTTTGGGTGTTTTATTGATGCTAGGGATAAAACTATACAAGCGCATTCGTAAAAAAAATCCGAATGCTTAAGTTTTGTTTTACTTAAAATGCACTGTTTCACAATACTCTTACGGTGTTTTGAAATAGTGATACTAGCCAACTTATGTTTTGATTAATATGAAGTGTTTTATCATCATACTTTTCGGTTTATTTTGTTTAAACATGAGTTCACAAGCGTTGAATGTTAATAGTTTAACTTCAAAATCGGTTAATGGTTTGTTGGTGAATAAAAAAGTGGATTCTATCATAACGAATGGTATAAAAAACCAAGCGTTTCCTGGGGCACAGGTGTTGGTTTCACACCAAGGGAAGGTTATTTTTCATCAGGCTTATGGTTTTCATACCTACGATAGTATACAGTCGGTGTCCCTAACCGATATGTATGATCTGGCTTCCGTAACTAAGATTTTGGGACCGCTTCCTGCGCTGATGAAGTTGGTGGACGAGGGTAAACTAAACCTAGATCTTCCCTTTAGCACCTATTGGAAACCATGGAAACGAATTAAAGATAAACGTGACCTAACACTGCGTGAAATATTGGCGCATCAATCCGGATTAAAACCTTACATCATATTTCTTAATGAAGTTCTTAAGAAAAATGGACAGCTTAAGAAACGATTTATTAAATCAAAGAAAAGAAAGGGCTTTGACAAGGAAGCTTATCCGGGAATTTATGTAAAAAACAGATTCAATAGAAAAATGTACCGAATGATAAATAGATCTAAGGTATCCGAAGAAAAAAAATATGTGTATTCAGGGCTCACTTTTCTTATTTTTCCTGAATTGATAGAACAGTTAACAGGCCTATCCTACGAAGACTACATAACGAATACTTTTTACAAACCAATAGGCGCGAACACCTTAGGGTTTTTGCCCATTTCCAAAAACTTTCCGAATGCTATTGTACCAACAGAAATGGACACACTTTACAGACATACCTTGACCAAGGCTTGGGTGCATGATGAGAATGCTTCGCTTTTAGGTGGTATATCCGGAAATGCCGGACTTTTTGGAACGGCACAAGATTTGGCAAAAATGATGCAGTTTTATGTGCAATTTGGAAGTGTCGATGGCAAGCAATTGGTTTCTGAAGAAGTAGTTAAGGAGTTTACTAACGTACAGTTTCCTGACAATGAGAATAGGAGAGGTCTTGGTTTCGATAAACCATTGTTAAATAATATGGAACTCCCTTTGGAAGATGCTTATCCTGCCCCAGATGTGAGTCCTGAGAGTTTTGGGCATAGCGGTTTTACCGGAACTTTTGTTTGGGCAGAACCAAAAAACCAATTGGTATATATCTTTCTCTCAAACAGAGTCTATCCAACACGCGAGAATAGAAACTTGTATACTTTGAATATACGTTCGGCAGTACAACAAGTGTTTTATAAAGCATTTGAACAAAATCAAACGCAAGATACATTGCAACAGCCTTAGAATTAATAAGGCATAAGTTTTTATTGGTATCTTTAGACCTCAAAATAAACAAATGGGATTACTTGTTTTTTACGCTGTTATTTCAATCTTCTTTTCTTTTTTATGCTCTATTCTAGAAGCGGTACTGCTTAGTATCACCCCAACTTTTGTCAATGTTAAAAAGCGAGAGGGAAAAGTCTACGCAGTAACTTTAGAAGAGCTTAAAAAGGATGTGGACAAGCCATTAATTGCTATTCTTACCGTAAATACTATTGCACACACGGTAGGTGCTATTTTGGTAGGGGTACAGGCCAAGGTGGCGTACGTAGAGTTATATGGGTCCACTCAGAGTTCATTATTTGGCATTCCGTTTTCAGAGGAGCTCATGGTAGGTATCGTATCCACAATTATGACCATTCTAATTCTGGTAGCATCTGAAATTATACCTAAAACAATTGGTGCAACCTATTGGAGACAATTGGCCAATTTTACGGCCAAGGCTTTAAAAATTCTGGTTCTTGCCTTAAAATACACCGGCTTACTTTGGGTATTACAACTCTTTACAAAGTTGGTAGGTGGAAAAGGACATCATGGAAGTGTTCTAAGCCGAGAGGATTTTACGGTAATGACGGATATGGCGCATGAGGAAGGTGTTTTTGAAAAATCGGAATCAACGATTATTAAAAATCTTCTGCGCTTTGATCAGGTGCTCGCCAAAGATGTGATGACGCCTAGGGCCGTGGTAAAGATAGCCTCAGATGTAATTTCCATTCAACAGTTCTTTGAAGAAAATCCAAAACTTCGTTTTTCTAGAATCCCTATTTTTAATGGAAAGGTAGATAATATCACAGGTTTTGTGTTAAAGGATAATGTGTACGAGGAAATCATCAATAAGAATGGAAGTAAACCCTTATCTGAATTACGAAGAGATATATTAATCACCCGCCGCAATACACCTATTCCCAAACTGTTTGATACATTCATAGCTGAAAGAGTTCACATTGCTCTAGTGGTTGACGAATACGGATCCGTTGCTGGACTGGTAACTATGGAGGATATTATTGAGACCTTGCTGGGGCTTGAAATTATGGACGAAAGCGATAACATTGCCGATCTTCAAGTCTTGGCACGAAAGAATTGGGAAAATCGAGCCAAACAAGCGGGCATTATAGAGGACATCCCCGACACACACAAGGAAGAGTAATCATAAGAAACATGGAGGAAGCGTTCATTAAGACCCCACTAGGCATAGCTAAAGTAGCAGGTAATGATTTGGGAGTATCTTCTATATCCGTATTGAACACCGATGAGGTTATTACCGAGATTGTTCCAGAGGTCTTAGAGGATGCCGTATATCAGCTCAACGAATATTTTGAGGGTAAACGAACCAGTTTTGATTTTCTTCTCAATCCATCAGGAACAGCATTTCAAAAAAGAGTTTGGAACGGTTT
>CAYGUY010000150.1:0-3403 GCA_964353165.1 uncultured Maribacter sp. | reverse complement strand
ATCGCGCCGCGTTTGGGACGCGGAGGTCGCAGGTTCGAATCCTGCCACCCCGACTTTAACATTTCGTTAATATTTTAAACCTGATAATCAAATGATTATCAGGTTTTTATTTTTGATAACTTTTCTTAGAATCTATTTTTTTACTCTAAAATCACCTTAAATAGTCAACAAATCGGTCAACATAATACTTTCAATTTTTTTGACATACAGTCAGAAGGGGTCTTTGGAGATTAGTTCATCGGGGAACTGGGAGTCAAACTAAAAAGATTCTTGAAAAATAAATCATAATTAAACCTGTATCCACCCTCGGTATTCAAAAAATATAGAATTTTCGCATAAGGTAAATTATAAGAAATTATAAAATAGTCTAAAGTCTATTATTTAAAAGCCTGTTTAATTTAGATTTTAAACTAAGCTCTTTAGATTAAAGTCTTTTAAAATTGAACTAGTGGCTAAGCTTTTGAACGGATTATAGCAAGTCTTCTTTATCTAGAGACATTTTCAACTCGGTCTGATTTTCCCAAAATTTATCCTTGATTTTTTGCATAATACCGGCAAACGCTGGATGATTTTTTAACGGTTTAATCAAGGGTTCATCTTCAATCAATAAAAACCAATACAGATAATTCTCTGTTTCGGAAAATATTCTAAGCTGTTCGATAGCCTCATTGATTTTTCCTTCATAAGCGTATTTCCAAACCAGATTTACACTTCTGTAAATCGATTGATCACTTTCGCAGTATTTAGAGAAATCATCAAATAGTTTCTCAGCTTCCTTATCCAACCCCATCTCTTTATAGACCAGTGCAATTTTGACGTTTTCTTGTATATAAATATCCAGTCCATTTGCTTCTCTGGCTTCCACAAATTTTTTAAAATAGGAATAGGCACTGTGATAATTTTCCTCGATGTAGTATAACTTGGCTATGTCCTGTAAAATATCAAGCCGAGTCGTATCTTTCTTCCATTCCTTTATCAACAAATTCCTTGTACGCTCAATATTACCATCCTTGGCTAACATTATAAATGCCTTTAAATGTGGAGCATAAAAATTTTCAGCATTATAATCCAACGACTTATTGATATATTTCAAGGCTTCATCTGCAAAACCTGAAGATACAAGGGCATTGCTTAGCTGTAAATACGTATAGCTTTGGGTAATGGAATCACTCGCAACGGTTAGCTGAACCCCTTTCAAGGCGTATTTTAGATACTTGGTGGTATTGGGAACCATGTGAGAATAAAATTCCGCAAGCATTTGTACTGCCAATGATGAATTAGGATTATACTCAAGTGCCTTATCAAGATGTGGCAAGGCTAATTTGTACTCCTTAGTTTGTATATAGTAGAAGGCCTTTGCGACCAAGCTTTCGGCGGATTTTGAATCGTAAAGCAGGGCCTTATCCGCAAAGCTGTTAATCTTTTGCGTGTACTGTTTCTCAATTTGGGACATTTCGAGCAAATAGTATGAAATAGCGATGTTGGCATAGGCGAGGGCAAATTCTGGATCCTGCTCTATAGCCTTTTCGAATAATGAAATGGCCTTTTCCAGGCCTTCTTCCGAGCGAGAATAATAAGGATCCAATGCTTGTAGATAGTAATCATAGGCCAAGTGATTTTCTGTTGGTTTTTTTTCAATTTGCTCCAATTCTGCCGGTGTAACTATGGCGGCAATGGCATCCGCGATTTTCTTGGCCACGTCGTTTTGCAATTCAAAAATGTCCTCAACTTCCCGACTGTACTGTTCTACCCAAATAGGGGTGTCCGTAGAAGCATTGATCAATTGTATGTTGAGCAAAACTTGATTGCCTACGCGTTGGCCACTACCTTCTACCAAGTAGTTCACATCAAGTTCTTCGGCAATCTCTGGAATACCCTTCTTGGTTTTTCTGTACTTCTCTACCGAGGTTCTACTAATGACCCGCAAGTCTTCAATTTTCTGAAGGTTGTTCAATGCAGATTCCATCAACCCGTTTACAAAATAAAGATTGGTGGAATCGCTGCTCTCATTTTTAAAGGGCAATACTGCAATGGATTTTTCAATTTTCGATTCATTTATAGCATCCTTTTTACTGAACAGCATTATGGCAACAAGTATCAATGCTAAGGATGTAGAAGCAATAAACGGCCAACGGTATTGCTTCAAAAAGTTGGTTTGGACCTTTTCTGTTTCGACCACCACAGTACCTTTTCCAAGCTCCCCAGGAGAATATCCGTACTGTTCCCGAAAGCATTTAATGAAATAGGAAGTGCTTCCAAAACCTACTTGATATGAAATTTCGGAAACCGTTGAAGAATCTTCCTTTAGCAGTTTCATTGCTTCCTTAAGACGGACTTGACGTATAAACTGGCTTGCAGAAAGCTGTGTCTGTTTCTTGATCTTCCGGAGCAGGTTGGATCGGCTCATGTGCAGAGCTTCCGCAAGTTCGGACACCCCAAATTGTTCGTTGGCCAAATTCTCTAGAATTAGGGCTTCCGCTTGTTCGATAAAGGTTGGTTTTTTGGACGCTGGATTTGACATGTTGTTTTTTGCTGGCTCTAAATTAGGGAAAATCTAGAGAATTATGCGTTATCGCCAACGGCCATCGATTTAGTGGAAAAAGCATCTTTTGCATCATAAGTTACATCGCTGCGCCATAATTTTCATGGCCTCCTGAAACTTTACATAGTTCTCCGCATAGCTCATACGGGTTGCTTCAAGTTCTATAGCACCTTTGTAACATCAATAATTATAATAAACAATTTAAAACTTAACAGCATGAAAGCATCAGTCAACAGAACAGCAACGGAATCTAAAACAGGACGGTATTTCTCATCCTTTAGCGGAAGCAAAAGAAGCCAATGGGCACAGTATAGAAACTTTAACCGCTAATCACGGCTTGAAATAAATAGTAATCAAATAAAATCACAGTCATGAAATCGAAGATTCACGAATACCTATAAAGATTAAATAACAAAGCCATGAGTAAAACGTATATCTATCAATCGCCAACGGAATCTAAAAGGTTCACTTTCCTTACCCACTTCAAGGACAGCAAGAGAATCCGTTGGTCACATTCCAGACCTTACCTTCATTTAGAAGCCTAGTTTGTTGGTTTGGAAAAAGGGGTAGGCCCTAATCAAAGTCTATCCCTTACCACAACAAAATTATAACAATAATTAAAAATGTAATTATGAAATCAAAGATTCACGAATACCTATTAAAATTAAATAACAAAGGCATGAGTAAAACAATCAAAAAACAAATTATGTTAAAAATGGCATGTATTGCCTTTACTCTAGTATCTGCAATGGCATTTACACAAAACAATACGAACACCCAAAACAGCTTTAACCGAGATGGTTTTATGTTCGAATTTGGTCTAGGTGGTGGTATAATCAGTATAGAAGATAGTGCTGGAAC
>CAYGUY010000149.1:0-3440 GCA_964353165.1 uncultured Maribacter sp. | reverse complement strand
ACATCAGAAAAATCGATGACCCTTCGTGTAGATGGACCCGAGCTAATTTTATACTTTCCTGTACCATCGTAATTGAAATACATGTTGTTAATCACCTCTCGTGTTCCATGGGCTGGAAATGGTCCTACATTGAAAAAGGATTTTAGAGCTTCTACTTGTCCTATCGGATGCGGATGTTCCAAGGTGTGCACCTTATCCCAGGTCCAACCTTCCATATTAGGACCAAAATCGGTTTCCAAAGAGGCTACCGCTTTTAAAAATGCATCCTGTATAATGTTATCAGCGGTTTCTTTTGTATCAGGAGTATCGACATTATCCCACCAAACGGAATTTTCCTTACCTGCCATGGGGGCTATTACTCTTTTGTGGAAATGGGTACTTAAAAATTGCGTGAACATTTCCTCCCCCAATTCGTCCTTAAAGGTATTCTCCAAAAGAAAGTATTCCCAGCGTGTATACATGGTAGCCGCTGTACTTTCGAGCGGATAATCCCCTTGCCATAAATTAAGCGCATCCAACATTTTCAGCTGCTCTGGCGTTAGCGCAGATACATCGATCATTTTAACCAAATCTCTGACGATAGCGGGATTGACGGAAGAAGTAACATCGAGCATCATTTCACTTACACTTTCCATATCCCAGTCATCCTTAGGATCAAGTAGTGTAACGATACGCTTTCCCCTATTCTCGGGCAAATAATACCCTGGATATAACATACCGGCAATAGAATCGGGTTGGTTATTGGCGGAGTACACATAGTTCCAAGGCGGATTAACAGCTTGCGGATTTTGGGAAAAATCCAGTAATTTTTTATCCAAAGGCAAACCTTGATTAGGCTCAAAAACTAATTTTGTGTTTACACTGTCCGGTATTTCGTATAACTGGGCACTGGCAAACCAACCTACGTTTCCTTCTGCATCGCCATACATAATGTTTAGCCCTGGCGCATGAATTTTAGGTAGCGCTTTGTAAAACTCTTCCAAATTCGTAGCCTGACTAATACCATAAAACGCATCGATGACCTGGTTTTCCATTTGCGTATAAACCCAAGACATGGCCATAGGACGCTCACCGGTTACCTGATCGGCAATTCCGTTCAAAATAGGACCATGGACCGATTTTTTATAGGTAAAAGAAACGTCTTCCGCATCTTTTACCTTTATTGTTTTGTTCTTTGTCTCATAGGCTTTCCATCCGGTCTCAGTGTTATACTCGTTATCATTTTCCGGATTATTTTCCTCGTAATAAAAATCAACGTCATCGTTCTCGAACATGGTCATCCCGTAGGCCAAATTACGATTATGTCCCAAAACGGGAAAGGGAATACCTGCCATGTGGTAGCCGTATTTGGAATAGGTAGGGGTTTCTATATGTGCCTCATACCAAACCGATGGCTGTGCAAAGCCAATATGCGGATCGTTTGTGAATATTACTTGTCCATTTTTTGTTTTTTCAGGTGACAACACCCAACTGTTACTTCCCTCGAACATAGGCAGGTTGAGTTTGCCGAGCGCATCCGAAACCATTGCGGTAATGGAATTCTGAACGGAATCCGACTCTGTTGGATGATAATTCTTAATCCACTCCAGATCCGTAGAAGAATCGATTTCTAAATCCACCAAGTATTCAGCACCAAGCTTATCCTTGATATTAGTAAGTAACGGGTCTGTCTTGTGCGCCATGGCAAAGCTGAAGGCCATATAGCCCATGGTATTGTACATGTCCTTTAAGGTAAATTCCTTTTTGGCTATTCCTGTTAAGTAAAATTCTACCGGCGTGGGTCCATCGGCTATGAATTGGTTTACGCCATCTAAGTAAGCTTGCGCCACTTTAACCGCATCTTTGCTCATATCCAGTATGGAAACGGTTACCGCAGATGCATCGTCTATGCCTAAAGCCAGAAAAAACTTATCCGTTCCCACTAAATCGGCACCAAATACCTCCGAAAGTCCGCCACTACCAATTCTTCGCAGCAGCTCCATTTGCCAGAGCCTATCTTGCGCATGCACATAGCCCAATGTTCTAAAAGCATCCTCTTCGTTTTCTCCATATATATGGGGAATCCCATAGGTGTCATAGTACACTTGCACCTCACTTTGAAGTTGGGGCAAGGATTTTTTGCCGGAATAATCCGGTTTTAAGGTTTGAACGAAAATAGCACCGGCAATAGTCACAATAATGACCAAGACCAATACGATGAGTCCGATTCTTTTTAGAATTTTCATATCTGTTGTTAGGGGAAGTTTGCCTCCAAGATATGATTAAATTTTCGAAAAAAAATCGTCTAGTTCTGTATTTTATTAACTGATGGCTAATCTAAGGTTACTTTGTAACTTACTGTTTAAAATTCTGAAGACCCTCTAAAAGCCATAAGCGATAGGTATCAGCGTCACTATTTTGAATAGAACTGTTGAGCACTTCTAACTCTGGCGAAAGCAAAACGTAAAAGGGTTGCGAAACCGCATTGAAATTAATGTCCTGAAAGGTACCCCATTTCTGAGCAATGTTCTCGATGCGTTTTACACGACCGGAATCATATTGGAAATCGAATTGTTGGTCTTCAGGGAGTTCTTTGCGATCATCGACATATAGCGAAATAAGGACATAGTCTTCCTTAAGTATTGGGAAAATATCGGGTTCGCTCCAAACATTCTCTTCCATTTTTCTACAATTGACACAGGCCCAACCGGTAAAATCCAACAGAATAGGTTTGTTATTTTCCTTGGCAAAGGCCAAGCCCTCATCAAAATCCTTAAAACAATCGATACCCAAGGGGCAATCGCTTTCCTGCTCAAAAACACTATAGAATTCTGGTGGTGGGAATCCGCTCAACAATTTTAAATTCGTAAGGTTGCTCACGCCAAGAATAAGATAAACCGTGAAAACAGCACTTAAAACGCCCGTAGTCTTTCTTCCTATGGATAATTTTTGTTTTAGTCCATCATGGGGGAAACGAAAAATACCAAATAGATAAAGCGTCATCAACAAACCTAAGAGAATCCAAATACCTAAAAATACCTCGCGTTTTAGAATACCCCAATGGCCCACCAAATCGGCATTGGAAAGGAATTTTAAGGCAAGTCCAAGCTCCAAGAAACCGAGAACTACTTTCACCGTAGTCATCCATCCACCTGATTTGGGTAAGGAATTTAACCACGCAGGAAACAAGGCGAACAAAGCAAACGGTAAGGCCAACGCCACACCAAAACCTGTCATACCTGCGGTAAGATTAATGGCAACATCGCCCTCTGCCAAGGTAGTACCTCCCAATAGTCCACCCAAGATAGGTCCGGTACACGAAAACGAAACAATAGCCAAGGTAACCGCCATAAAAAAGATGCCCAAAGCGCCACCTACTTTTGAGGAGGCAGCATCCATTTTGTTGGCCCATGAGCTAGGCAGCGTTAGTTCATAATATCCAAAAAAGGAAAAGGCAAAAA
>CAYGUY010000148.1:0-3460 GCA_964353165.1 uncultured Maribacter sp. | reverse complement strand
TATGGCGACCTACCTTTAAAGCAAGGGGAAGGTAGCATTGTCGATTTCAATTTAAAGACCCTAAAAGAAAATGACATCCCATTTCTAAGACGAAAACTAGGTATTGTTTTTCAGGATTTTAAATTATTACCTGACAGGAACATCAATCAGAATATGTTGTTCGTCCTAAAAGCCACAGGTTGGAAGGACAAAGCAAAAATGGATTCCCAGGTAGAGGCAGTACTAGAAAAAGTGGGCATGAAAACTAAGGGTTTTAAATACCCACATGAAATTTCTGGTGGGGAGCAACAACGTGTCGCCATTGCTAGAGCGCTACTAAACGATCCTGAACTAATTTTGGCCGATGAACCTACTGGAAACCTTGACCCGCAGACCAGCGTAGAGGTCATGAAAGTATTACAGGAAATTAATAAATCTGGCCGGACAATCTTAATGGCAACGCACGACTACGCCCTTATTCTAAAATATCCTTCTAAAACCATTAAATGCGATGCCAATAAAGTTTTTGAAGTGGTACAGAAGGCGGTTTAATAGACGATAGTGGGTAGTGGGTAGATGAACTCAAAAAAATAATGAAGTGCCGAATCAAATTTAAAGTAACGGCGGAACATAATCATAGGGTGGTGTACGTATAACATGTAATAGCGAACTACCCACTACCCTCTAAAAACTACCAACTATTAAAATGACAGCACAAAACGAAGAGCACAAACGACTACAGGAACAGGATGCGAATAAAAAAGATTGGTTAAAATGGGGGCCCTATCTAAGTGAACGCCAATGGGGAACGGTAAGGGAGGACTATAGTGCACATGGAGATGCTTGGAACTACTTTCCTCACGAACATGCGCGAAGTAGAGCATACCGATGGGGTGAAGACGGTATTGCAGGCTTTTCTGACCGGTATTGCAATATCTGTTTTGGAATTGGGCTTTGGAACGGTAAGGATTCCATCTTAAAGGAACGGCTGTTCGGACTTACAGGACCTCAAGGAAATCATGGAGAAGATGTAAAGGAACTCTATTACTATTTAGAAAGTACACCCACCCACTCGTACATGAAGCACCTGTACAAATATCCGCAAGCGGCTTACCCATACGAAAAGCTCGTGTCCGAAAATCAAAAAAGAAGTCGGAATGAACTGGAGTACGAATTATTGGATACAGGGATATTTGAAAACAACGCTTATTTTGATGTCTTCACGGAATATGCCAAAGGTGATGAAAAAGATATCCTAGTAAAAATTACCATCAGCAATAGAAATTCCAAAGCTGCCGAAATACATTTACTACCCACGCTAACCATTAGAAATCACTGGACATTTAAGGAAATGCCAAAGAAACCGGTGGTAAAAAAAAACATACAAAACGGTAAGGTTTCAGCCACTATCGAACACCCCTATGTAGGCGATTACAATTTGTATTTTCAAGAAGCGGACCAGCTATTGTTTACTGAAAACGAAACGAACCGAGAAGCCGTTTTTCTTCAAAAAAACGCACATCCCTTTAAAAAAGACCTATTTCATAAAGCCGTTCTTACTAACGATTACAACCTAGCCACAAAAAACAAACAAGGCACTAAATTTGCTCCTTTATACTATAGAAAGATTGACGGTGGGGCATCGGTATCAATTGTATTGCGCTTAAGCGATACGGAATTAAAAGAACCTTTTGGAACGGACTTCAATGCCATCTTTTCTGACCGAAAAAAAGAATGTGACACCTTCTATGAAGCCATGGCACCCAAGGCAAACAAGGACAAGAAAGCCATCTTGAAACAGGCCATGGCCGGATTACTGTGGACAAAGCAGTACTATAATTATGAGGTGGAACAATGGCTAAAAGGCGATTCTAAAAATTCCCAACCTCCAAAGGAGCGACTCTCAGGCCGTAATAGTTCTTGGAAAACACTTAGAAATCATGATGTACTGTCCATGCCGGATGCTTGGGAATACCCTTGGTACGCAGCATGGGACTACGCATTTCATTGTGCCTCTTTCGCCTTGATAGACCCTAGTTTTGCCAAAGAACAACTCTTGCTATTTACTAAAGAGTGGTACATGGCGCCAAACGGACAAATTCCCGCTTATGAATGGAATTTCAGTGACGTTAACCCTCCCGTTCAGGCATGGTCGGCGTTACGGATTTATAAATCGGATAAAGAAAAAACAGGAGCAGGTGATATCAAATTCCTAAAACGGATGTTCAATAAACTTGCCCTTAATTTTACCTGGTGGGTAAATCAGTTGGACAGCAGTCAAAAAAACGTTTTTCAAGGTGGGTTTTTGGGATTGGACAATATCGGTGTTTTTGACCGAAGCCACGGCGTTCCGGGCAATGGCACTTTGGAACAAGTAGACGGTACTGCTTGGATGGCACTGTATTGCCTGAATATGCTAGAAATGAGCTTAGAAATAGCCAAAGTAGACGATGCTTACGAAGACATGGCCACCAAATATTTTGGGCACTTTGTATTTATCGCCGAAGCACTGAATCAAATAGATGCGACTTATGAAGGCACTTGGGACAGTGAAGAGGGTTTCTTTTATGATCGCTTGGTTTTACCAGATGGCCGCTCGGCACGCATAAAAGTAAGATCCATTGCCGGTATGCTCTCCTTGGCAGCGGTGCTTACCGTAAAAAAGGAAACCTTGGCGCTGTTTCCAAAATTCAAGGCGAGTGTATTGTGGTTTCAAAAATACCGCATGGAGAACCTTAAATTTCCCATTATACAAGGATTTGAAGACGGGGATGACCTGTTACTTTCCCTTGTTCCCAATGACCGCTTACAATTATTGGTCAAAAGCTTGTTGGACGAGAAGGAATTTTTAAGTCCGTACGGAATCCGGTCACTATCCAAAATCCACGAAGAGCCCTATCGAATTAACATCGAAGGCATCGATTACTCCATTAATTACGAACCGGCAGAATCTACCGTATCATTGTTTGGAGGTAACTCCAACTGGCGCGGCCCTGTTTGGCTACCCATGAATTATCTCTTTATACAATCCTTAAGGGAGTATTATAGTTTTTGCGGTACCGATATGCAGTTTGAATATCCTACAGGCAGCGGGAATAAAATGGACCTGAAGCAAATTAGCAATGAAATCAGCAAACGGCTTATTAAAATGTTCGAGAAGGACAAGGCTGAAAAAAGACCCATCAACCTATTGCACGACAAGCAGTATACCGACCCAAATTTTAAGGATTTAGTGTTGTTCTACGAATATTTCCACGGGGAAAACGGTCGTGGCCTAGGCGCCTCCCATCAAACGGGATGGACGGCCTTGGTTGCTAATTTAATCGAGGAGCTTTATAGCTAGTTCCTACAGATAGGAATCTACCCCCAATCCGAACTTTTCGGAAGGTAGCAGGACGCCATTTTTGAGGGTAAAAATATCCGTGTAGGGATCGTTGACCAATTCTAGATGGCCATCCAAATCGGCATACCTGATATTGGG
>CAYGUY010000147.1:0-3480 GCA_964353165.1 uncultured Maribacter sp. | reverse complement strand
GTTACCGTTGGTTTAAAAGCAGGGTCTTGAGATTCTTTTTTACGTTCATTGCTCACATAAAATGCATTGGTAATCAAATTTAAAATCACCCTTCCCATGTCTTGGGGTATGATATCGATGTTGCCAATGGTCTCATCGAAATCCGTTTCCAAGGTAGCGTTAAACGATTTATCCTTTGCCCGTAAGCCATGGTAGGCCAAGCGCAAATACTCATCTGCCAGGGCATTGATGTCCGTTGGTTCTTTGATGCCGCTACTGCTTCGGCTATGCTGTAACATCCCTTTTACAATGGCATCGGCACGTTTGCCATGGTGGTTTATTTTTTCTAGGTTTTGTTTGATGTCGGTCAAAATTTCTGAAATTAATTCCTCATCCCTAGCGTCTTGTTTCTTGTCTCTTTCTTCTTGTATCTCATCAATAAGCTCATTGCTCACTTCGGCGAAATTATTTACAAAGTTCAGCGGGTTCTGGATCTCATGGGCTATTCCTGCCGTGAGTTCCCCGAGCGAAGCCATTTTTTCCGATTGGATGAGTTGGGATTGGGTGGCTTTTAAGGTCTTATGGCTTTGCTCCAATTTATGATATGCTTTTTCTATTTCCTTGGCTTGTGCCAATTCACGTGCCTGCGACTTTTTACGTTCTTTTAAAATAACACGGTGGCGGAAAAAACGATTGGCGGCAAATACTCCCCCTACAAGTAACAGGCCATAAACTAAATATGCCCAAGGTGTAAGCCACCAAGGTGGGGCAACCGTTATGTGTAATACTCTTCCTTCCTCGTTCCAAACGCCATTATTGTTGGCACCCTTTACCCGAAAGATGTAATCGCCCGGGGCAAGATCCGGATAATAGGCCTCTTGGCGATTGCTGCCCTCTCGCCAGGCATTATCATAGTTTTCGAGTTTATAAGAAAATTTATTTTTGGTAGGATTGGCAAAATGTAAAATTGAAAATTCAATGGCAATATTGTTTTGGTCATGCGCCAATCGTATGTCATCGGTTTCATAAATAGGTTTCTTCAAAATAGATTCTTTCCCTGGAATTACGGATTTGTCGAACAACTTCAAATCTGTCAAAAAGACTTTTGGCGGAGTGGAATTTTCGTTGATGTCTTGGGGCTTAAACATGGTGATACCATTGGAACCGCCAAAGATGAATTGTCCGTCCGATGTTTTCAAGAAGACGCCATCCGCAAAAAGTTGTCCTTGAATACCATCTGCGGTGGAATAATTGCTGAACTGTTCGGTCTGTGTATCAAACATACTCAATCCGTCAAAGGTGCTGAGCCATAGATTTTTATTTATATCATCGAACAATATACCTTGAATACTCATGGAAGGCAGTCCGTCGTTTTGGGTAAATGTCTTGATCTCTTTGGTGGTAACATCATAGCGGCTAAGCCCTCCTTGCCACGTACCTACCCAGGCAATACCATTTGGCTGTTCGTAAAAGGAGTTGATGTCCTGTGACAGGAAGATGTCTCCGGCAGCTATATCATATCCATGCCGTTCTAGGGTATCCGTTTTATAATTGTACAAAAACAAACCGTTATTGGTCAGTAGCCATAAGCCATGCTTGGCACTTTCAAAGGATCGTGTTATTTCGTTACTGGATGCGTTGCCGTCACCCACTTTGCTCAAATCATATTTGACATATACCGCTGTACCTGCTTCTTTTTTATAAAGTCCTTTATAACTGCACACCCATTCATTGCCACGGCTGTCCTGGTAGAATTGGGTAATATGGTTGTTAGGGTCGAGTCCTGCAAATTCAAGCTTATCCAAGGCGTTCGTTTGGGTATTGAATTGGAAAATACCGTCAAAGGGACTGGTCAACAGTAGCTCGGTCGCACTCGTTTCCTGCAATGCCGAAATACTATAAAAATTATCCGGAAAAGAACTGAAGGGAACTGACTTTAGGGTGTTTGATTTTCGATTAAAAACCGTGATGCCCGATTCCTTTATAGCACCCGTAGTGGTGATCCATAATTTTTTATCTTTCGTCTCCACTATATTCTGCACCCAACCTGGGGAGAGAGAGGCCAAGACATTTGAGCTATCATGGCTATAGGACTTAAATACCGCTTTTTTATCATATTTGAAAAGGCCTTCGCCAACTGTTCCAAGCCAAAGGGTACCGAACGAATCAAATTTTAAAGTAGTGATCAGCGATTGTCCGGTTGCCTGGCCAAAGCGTTCAAAATTATTTTTTTCTTCATCAAAATTCACTAATCCCTCATTGGTGGTGAACCAAACGTTTTCAAGGCTGTCCAATACCAATGTGTTTGTAACCCACGGAGTATTACCTTTTTTTGTGGAAGTATATCGTTTGTTCAAGGTAGCATCAACGGGGCTGTAGGAGTACAAACTCGAGTTTGTGCTTACTATCCAAGCATGGCCATTTTTTTTGAATTGAATATCGGCAGGGTATTCATTGTTGTTTCCGAATGTTTCCCCTAAAGAATTGATTTTATGAAGATTTCCGTCCTTATCCAGTTTTAGTATTCCGCCATAGCTGAACATCCAAATAGCACCCTCCGGATCCTTGGTCATCTGGTACACGTTGTTGATGGGGCTTTGTCCGAGCAATTCAAGCGGCTTGATGGTATCGTCGTCCGTATCCAGATAAAGCACTCCGTTTTTAACCTCATCACCATAAAGGGTGTTGATGCCAAAATATAATCTGCCCTGGTCATCCTCGGTGATCGATGCTATTATCGCTTCTACATTGGCCGGCCTATCCAAAAGATGTTTGTAATCGTACTGGCGAAATGATTTCGTGACCGGGTCGTACACATTAAGTTGTTCCGGCCCGCTTCCCACCCAGATTTGTCCTTTACTATCTTCAAAAAGAGCCTGCACCACCAATCCCTTAATTGCCGTAGTATCGTTGGGATTACTGATGTAGCGCTTGAATTCTTGGCCATCGTAGCGGGCCAGGCCGTTTATCGTTCCCACCCAGATGTATCCAAATCTATCTGCCAGAAGGCTATTTATTTGTGAACCGGGAACACCATCTTGTTCCGTGAATTGGGTAAAGTTCTTAGAACCAAGCTGTGCCCGGGAAGCCGTATGTGACAATACAGCAAGCCCAAATATCAAAAGGAGAATAGACTTTGTAATCATTTGGTTCATAATTCTTTGCGTTCTCTTAAATTACTGATAAAATAGACCAGTTCATATTTGTTTTTATTCTAATTAGAATTCCCGGCAATAGGTAAGACTACACTAAATGTCGTTCCTTCATTTTCTTCAGTTTCCACTTTCAATTCCCCACCATGCCCTTTCGTAACTATATCATAACTCATGGACAATCCCAAGCCAGTACCTTGCCCTGTAGGTTTGGTAGTGAAAAAGGGTTGGAATATTTTATCTGTGATTTCTTTTGGGATGCCATTGCCATTATCCATTACCGAAATCTGTACGCTATTGTTTAACTTTTTTGTAGCAACTGTTACCGTTGGTTTAAAAGCAGGGTCTT
>CAYGUY010000146.1:0-3511 GCA_964353165.1 uncultured Maribacter sp. | reverse complement strand
AGAATTGAAGAAGTCATAGATATGCCAATAGCCTCCTAATTATAAAACAGAACATAAGGAAGTTTCTAAGAAGGGCTGTCACTAAACGTGGTATTTGCGTCCTTGTTTGCAGGTGAAATAAAGGACGGTAGCATGGTACAGCTCTGGTAAATAACAACCATAGTTCTCGTCCAGAAGTAAGTTTTAGTGTTGAAATTCATTTTTCTTAATCCCGCTAGAGCATTTTAAAAATAATTGATTACATTTCGAATTCTAAAAGATTAAATCCCCCATATGATACAGCATACCAATGTATCTCCAAATCTTTATGAACCTGCAACATTGCTTAATTTCTTTATTGATGTTGGGCCCGTATTATTACTATCCCTATCATTTTCTGGTGCTCTGTTTTTCTTGTGGTACTTTGCATTGGAGCTCAAGCAGCAGGAAATGGAGCGACAGATGTGGCTTGGACAAAACAAAAATCTACTATCACAATACAAAGATTTACAGTATCTATTAGGGTGTTTTGGTCAAAAAATTCCTTGCTGTAGTCATTGTAAAAACAATAAAATGCAGCTTTGGGATTACCTTCATAATTTGTTGGTCGTGCGCTGTACCTCTTGTAAAATAAATTATACCTTTAGCAAGGACTACGATGAATTATTGCAACCGCTTTTTTGTCAGCTAGACGGAGCCACAGACCTCGTGAACACCATTAGCACCCATAAAAATAATCTTCTCGGCAAACATTTGGCACAGAAGCTTCGTATTGATGTTAATAGCATATATAAGAACAAGAGTCCCTTGGCAGTGATGCAGTTTACAGCCTCTAAAGCAAATGAAACAACCTTTAAATCAGTATTCGATATTTCTTTGAATACTTGGGAGGTGGTGCTACCGGAAAAATTAGAATTAATTGCTTCCTGATTTTTTAGTTACCCTATAAGCGTTGAGCTCTAGTTGACTTTTATAGCAACTTAATCATAGGCAATACGGTCTCGAATGGTACCGTCCTCCCTATGGATAATGACATCTGCCCGGTGTTTTCTAGCGATGGTTTTGGCCTTGTTTATGGCAGTGGATTGTTTACGGTGTTTTGAGGTAATGCGTTTGTTGCCTTCACGCCGTACCGCCCAAGCTTCGTTATAGGGCACCACGTGTTGGTGCCATGTGCGTGGGGTATTCGCTGCCCTGGAACTTTTAAAAAAAACGTCCACCAGTTCTATTAGAATGGTCATCCAAGATTTTGAGGGGCTGTCCTTCGCCATATGATAGGTATATCCGAATTACCAAGATACTATTTTTGTAGCGATACTAGTTTTTGAGCTCCCCTCGCCTTAGGGTGGGGTACCCCTAGCACCTAAAACCAACATCTTACTTCGATTTTCAAGCGAACGAGACCTAAACTATAGAAGTATCGAGAAGCATTCGTCTTGCAAATGTCCTCGATACTTCTTGATCGCTCTTTTACTTTGTACAAAAAGTTCTATACTAAATAATAGCTCGGTTTAAAGCCCCAATTCCTTTCTACGGTCTTTTAACAAATGGTTCACATCAATTTCTTGCCCCTCCTTAATCGTTTCATCAACGGTTAAAAGCACATATTTTTTTCCCTTATTTTTAAATAATAACTCTTGTCCTATTTTCAAATCAACACCACTTGTGGAAAAAGGGGATAGATTAGGGCTCATGACGTTCGGAATGATCAGGGGAATAGACTTTGCGCTCTTATTGATTAGTTTAAAACTGATGGCGTTTGAATTCGTTTTTACTGGCCATTTGGCATTCGTATCAAGAACGGTTACCACAACCCTGCCCATTTTTGAAGAGGCGTTGGTCAAAAGTAGCTGATTGTCTTTTTCCACCATCACTTCCACCTTGCCCAAAGGTCCTAAACCAAAGCCGCGGACGAATTCGCCCGTTGCCTTGTTTTGCACTTTTACCTCAATGCCTTTTCCAGTGTTGTTTTTAAGTTGCAATTCGTACATGTCATAATTGGGATAATCAAACGCTTGCTTTCGGTTCTATTTCAAGACTTGACTTCTGTGCTACTACATAGCTGAAAACCGAAAAAAATACTACGATACTACATACTGTTGTTCTTCTCATTACCTTTAGTTTTAGATGAATAATACAGCAAATTTGCGGCACAGAAGCTCCTTAAACGACTTAAATAAATTGGAGACGTCTCATACGATTTGAGACCCTAGTTTTTTAGGGAATTTAGGTATTCGGTAGGGGTCAATTTTACTTCTTTTTTGAAGACACGGTTAAAGGTCGCTTTGCTGTTAAAACCACATTCAAAGGCAAGACCAACCAGCGAAAATTGCTCATGGGCTCCACTTTTCAAACGTTGTTGGAACTCGGTGATTCTAAATTGATTGACGAGGTCATTAAAATTCATTCCAAAACCCAAATTGATTACTTCGGAGACTTCGCCCCTATTCAAATAGGTCTTATCAGCCAGTTGTTTTAGGTTTAGTTCAGGGTCCAAGTATATCTTTTCTTTTTCAAAAAGGGTGCTGATGACTTCTTTTCGCTCTAAAAGTTGTGGATTATTCTCCGCCTCATGTAAAATTGATTGCTCTGGTAGCTTTTTTTCCGGTTTTTCAAAATCCTTAAGAAAGGTAAAATTGCTAAAGTAGCCCTTAACCCCAAAGTAGAGAATGGCAAGGGCAGAGAAAAACTGAATCCACCATTTTTGTATCCAGCTTAATTCTAGAATAAATTCCTCGATAAAAACCTGCAACAGGCCATATACAAAAATAAAGGTGTAGATAAAGAGAAAGTTACGAATCCAAATAAGTTCTTTTTTAGCAGTATTCGAAAAAAACTGCTGAATTTCTTTTTTATACGTGTAGTACAACTGAAACGCAAAAGCCAAATACAAGAGCATTTGTCCGTTCGAAATTATGGAAACCAGGGGGTTGAGGTAGGGCCATTGAAAATTCTCAACCAAATAGCCATTTTGCGAATCGGCAAAACCAGCTTGTTGGGCATCATAAGCATAAATACCCGCTTTTGCCATAAAAAACAAAAACCACGGCAAAGCATGTTTCCAATGTTTCTTAGCTAGCCGAAAGCCAGGGGTCACTACACTCTTTACATAGAAATAGATGAGCGGCGCCATGAGTAGGTCCATTGCCACCAAAAAGTAGTTGATCTTGGTATTTCTAAAGGTATCGTACCAGGCCATAAAACCAATGGTATAGGTAGTACGGTGGTAACACATAATCAGCATGATGGTAGCCAATAGCAGGTCGGGCACCTTCTTGTTTTTTACAAAACGAGCATATAATAATACGGCCAACAATAGCCCCTGTAGCACCAGAATTAATAGTGGTGTGCTATAGATATTAAAATCAGGAAAACCCTGTAAAAAGACGATACGCATGGGTTGCAAGTTAAACCTTCAAATATATTGTTTTAAATGACGGGATGAAATTGGTGCCCTCTATTAACAGTTCCATACCTAAGACAAGCATCTTAATGGACTTTATCTAAATTGAAGTAGAAAAATTCTTTATAA
>CAYGUY010000145.1:0-3562 GCA_964353165.1 uncultured Maribacter sp. | reverse complement strand
ACACCCTTTTTCAAACCGACAACAATAAAAAACAATCTTTTTTTAAGGTTTTTTATTCTATTAACACAAAAGCCTAGCATATAGACCCTTGAAAAATAAAAAGGTACTAAATCTAACGAATTTTTGAGAATCGACAAAGCTATTAAGCAAAAAAAGTCCGCAACCATACGGTTGTAGCGAAAACAAGACCAACCATTCAGTAATTAGCAACAATTGTAGCTCAAAAGAATAAAAAACAGATGTTTATATTATTGTAGACCTAAAGTCAACACATTATCTTTGCCATCCTTATATAATATGATACGATGATTAAAATCACATTACCAGATGGCTCCATTAAACAATTTGACAAAGGAGCTACTCCAATGGATGTTGCAAATGGCATTAGCCCAGGATTTGCTAGAAATGTAATCTCTGCCAAGTTTAACGACACCACAGTGGAAACGACTACACCATTAATGGAAAATGGTTCTTTGGTATTATTTACTTGGAACGACCAAGAAGGCAAAACTGCATTTTGGCATTCTACATCGCATATTGTCGCACAAACGTTAGAGCAACTTTATCCTGGAGTAAAACTGACCATAGGACCTGCAATTGAAAATGGCTTTTACTATGATGTTGATTTACCAGATGGAAGTATTTCTGATAAAGATTTTCAAAAAATAGAACAAAAAGCTATAGAGATTGCCAGAGGGAAGCATGATTACAAAATGCGTTCGGTATCGAAAGCCGATGCATTAAAATTCTATAAAGAGCAAGGAAACGAATACAAAGTGGAGCTTATAGAAAATTTAGACGACGGCACAATCACTTTTTGTGACCATGACACCTTCACCGATCTTTGTAGAGGAGGGCACATTCCGAATACCGGAATCGTTAAAGCAATTAAAATTCTAAATGTAGCTGGTGCCTATTGGAGAGGGAACGAGAACAACACCCAACTTACTCGTATTTACGGTATATCATTTCCGAAACAAAAGGAACTTACAGAGTATCTTGAACTACTAGAAGAAGCAAAAAAACGAGACCATCGAAAACTTGGTAAAGAACTAGAACTTTTTACTTTCTCGCAAAAAGTTGGACAAGGCCTACCATTATGGTTGCCCAAAGGTGCTGCCTTAAGGGAACGTTTAGAGCAATTTCTTAAAAAAGCACAGAAAAAGGCCGGTTACGAGATGGTTATCACCCCACACATAGGACAAAAAGAACTTTATGTGACCTCTGGACATTATGCCAAATATGGGGAAGATAGCTTTCAACCTATAAAAACTCCCAAAGAGGACGAAGAATTCTTACTGAAACCAATGAATTGCCCTCATCACTGTGAGATTTACAACACAAAACCGTTTAGCTATAAAGATCTACCTAAAAGGTACGCAGAATTCGGCACCGTTTACAGGTATGAACAAAGCGGAGAACTACACGGATTAACAAGGGTAAGAGGCTTCACTCAAGACGACGCCCACATATTCTGTATGCCAGAACAATTGGATCAAGAATTTAAAGATGTGATCGACTTATCGTTATATGTATTAAAATCTCTTGGGTTTGAAAACTTCACAGCTCAAGTATCCGTAAGAGACTTAGACAATCCAGATAAATACATCGGTTCTATTGAAAACTGGGAAAAGGCCGAGAAAGCTATTATCAACGCTGCTGATGAAAAGGGACTCGATTATGTTATCGAAAAAGGAGAAGCTGCTTTTTACGGGCCGAAACTAGATTTCATGGTAAAAGACGCGCTAGGCAGAAAATGGCAATTAGGCACTATTCAGGTAGATTACAACTTACCTGAGCGGTTTGAACTTACTTATAAAGGAAGTGACAACGAATTACATAGACCGGTTATGATCCATAGAGCTCCATTTGGCAGTATGGAACGTTTCATAGCCTTGTTACTGGAACATGGGGGAGGAAATTTCCCCTTATGGCTAACCCCAGATCAAGCGATTATTTTACCTGTAAGCGAGAAACACGAAAAATATGCTGAAAAAGTTTTAAAATCCCTAGAAAATAACGAAATTCGCGCCCTCTTGGATAGTAGAAACGAAACTATTGGCAAGAAAATACGAGAAGCGGAGATGAACAAAATTCCATTTATGCTAATCGTTGGTGAAAATGACGAGAAGGCAAATACCATATCCGTACGAAAACACGGTGGTGAAGATTTAGGAGCAATTACGATAGCAGCTTTCACGGACTTGGTAAACAACGAAATAAATAGTACCTTAAAGTCGTTTTAATAGCCTCATCTGGATTAGCTGAAAAAAAAGCAAATCCGACCTCTCCAAAAGAGAGGTAAGAAGTAAAATGTTTTGAAAATATTAAGTTTAATTAAAAAATACTAGTCATAGCAATACGTAAAAGATTTAGGCCTCAACCTAGAAGGGAAAATAAAAATCCCCACAATATCAATGAAAAAATACTTGCTCCAGAAGTAAGGTTGGTTGGCGACAATGTGGAAGTTGGTGTATACCCTATCAGAAAAGCTTTGGATTTATCCAAAGAATTAGAATTGGATTTAGTGGAGATTTCACCAAAAGCTATTCCCCCTGTTTGTAAAATAATCGACTATAAGAAATTCTTATACGAACAGAAGAAAAGGGATAAGGCGATGAAGGCGAAAGCCTCCAAAGTCGTGGTAAAAGAAATTCGTTTTGGACCGAATACCGATGACCATGATTATGAATTCAAGAAAAAGCACGCCGAAAAGTTTCTAAAAGAAGGAGCTAAATTAAAGGCATATGTATTCTTTAAAGGACGCTCTATCGTTTATAAAGACCAAGGAGAAATCCTGCTTTTGAAGTTGGCCTCAGAATTAGAAGAATTAGGAAAGGTAGAGCAAATGCCAAAGTTAGAAGGAAAAAGAATGACCATGTTCTTAGCCCCGAAGACAAAAGGTAAGTAATATCACCGATTCGCTCAAAAAGTGAATCTAAGCTAGAACACAGGAACCGCTGCTTATTGTTAGCAGCATTTAGATTGGGATAACGTTAAAACCAAATACTGAAACTCTAAAGAAGCAGAAATTCTAAATCGAGTTAAACCAATATTGAAACTTGAAGAGGAGGAGATGCTGAGGAGTTTAAAGGAAATACTGAAACTCAAAGAAGCGGAGATGCTTAAACGAGTTCAGCATATAAGTGAGATTAATTAATTAAATAGGAGACAATGCCTAAACAGAAAACAAAATCCAGTGCCAAAAAGCGCTTTAAGCTTACAGGTTCTGGTAAAATTAAAAGAAAGCACGCTTTTAAGAGTCACATTCTTACAAAGAAATCCAAAAAGCGTAAGCTTGCGTTAACGCATGATACTTTAGTGCATCAGCATGACGTAAACAGTATAAAGGAGCAGTTACGTTTAAAGTAAATTCGCTTTTTTAAAGGTAAAATTATTAACCATGGAGTTAGGCAACAAAAGTTCCGTACTAAACCATTAGGACGCCTACTACAAAAAATTAGAAAAAAATGCCAAGATCAGTAAATGCAGTAGCTTCTAGAGCCAGAAGAAAAAAGGTAATGAAGCAAGCCAAAGGTTACTTTGGAAGACGTAAAAACGT
>CAYGUY010000144.1:0-3827 GCA_964353165.1 uncultured Maribacter sp. | reverse complement strand
TTTAACGAATAGGATGCGGATATCATTTTTATTAAAAATATTGATAATGTAGCCGTAATGCGCGACGCAGATGCGGTTGCGGAAAGTAAAAAAATCCTTGGAGGAGTATTGGTTTCTGTGCAGGAGAAAGCTTTTAGCTACAGTAATGAACTAGAACAGGGGACGGCGGACGCCGCCAAAGCAGCTGAAATCAAGGAGTTTTTGGATATCAGGTTGAATGCTGGGTTGCCGGATAATTATGACAACAATACTTTAAGGGAAAAACTAGCCCTGCTCAAGGATAAATTGGAACGACCCATTCGTATTTGCGGTATGGTAAAAAACGAAGGCGAACCGGGAGGTGGTCCGTTTTGGATCACCAATGCAAACGGGGAACTTTCGCTGCAGATCATCGAATCGGCACAAATAGATATGGATAATGGAGAGCAGGCATCGATTTTGCAAAATGCGACCCATTTTAATCCGGTAGACTTGGTATGTGGGGTTCGTGACCGTAATGGTAAAAAATACGATTTATTGCAATTTGTAGACCATAAGCAAGGGTTTATAACAGGCAAAACAAAGGATGGAAAGGAACTAAAGGCACTGGAACTTCCCGGGCTTTGGAACGGTGCCATGGCCTATTGGCATACTATTTTCGTGGAGGTGCCTTTAGTATCCTTCAACCCTGTAAAGACGGTAAACGATTTGCTAAAGCCTTCGCATCAAGGTTAAGATTATGTAAAACTGGGTTTTGTTAAAATCCAAACTAGTTTTTTTTGCGTAAATAAATCGAACTATGAGTGAATAACGATTAAATTTTACAAAATGAAAAAGTATTTGGTATTAGGATTAATGGCGATGGGAACACTTATAAGCGTATCAGCTAACGAAACCGAAAGAAATCTGTCAAGCGAAAATATAACTGCTCTGATCGAGGAGTTTAAAAAAGTAACTGCAAAAGAACTTACTCCAAAAGTGGTAGAGCAGTTATTAAAAGAATACCCTACATCAAAACTAGGTGGAGCATACAAAAACAATAAGGGAGAGTTTAAACTTATTATGGTGTTGAAGAGTGGCACTAGAAGAACTGTGTATATAGATCAATATGGTAATTGGTTGAATAAAAGATAATTAATAAAATAGGAAAATAAAAAAGCTGCTTTAAGCAGCTTTTTTTATACCCAAAAGTGACTTTTTAAAAAGTGTTGTGTCTTATAAAATAGAACAAAAAAAATTTAAAAAATGGTAGGGATGATATTTGCAGCAGTAGGCACTTTAGTATTTGTAACCTCACTTTGTGTGATGGCCAGAATATATTGGGAAAACGAATAAGTAATAGTATGAATGATATTTTAAAATCAATCCTACTTGGTGTATTAACAGTTAGTATTTGGATTGTTGCGTCAATAGAAATGAACGATAAACAAAGTATCACAGACAATTTAGAAATTGTTGTAGATACTAATTAAAACAGTATAAAGATCTTCGTTGAAACACTAACCGTTGACTATGAAGGCGATACCAAAATAAGTCTTAAACTTTTACCCCCGCTCAAACACTATGTAAGATAGGATTTGTGATAAATAATTAAGTTTTAATTACAGATTTTTTTGGTTGGTTGTAAGGGAGTTGTTTTTTCTGGACAACTCCTTTACTTTTTAAAGAGGAAACAACACAATTGAGTTGTCGTATTATATTATTAAAGATTTTAAGATTGGTTTTTTTGGTTGGTTGTAATGGAGTTACTTCGGTAACTCCTTTGCTTTTTAATTGTTTTGTGTTTTTTTCTTTTATAGTATGAAAGATTAAAAATACGTATTACATTTGCGACATCTCAAAGGGGTGCTAAATTCCGAATAAGATTCAGGCTGGTCCTGAAACCAATTCAGGAGGAGGCTGAGATTATACCCAAAGAACCTGGGCAGGTAATGCTGCCAAGGGACAGACGAATAGAAAGGTCTGTTAGACCTTTTTATGAGGAGTGAGATGGTGCACTGGCTAAGGTTTAATTTTGCACCATGTCTCAAGCAGGGTAGCGTAATTGCTAACAAAAATAAATCTTTAACTTAGAATAATAGCCCCTTTTATTCGTCACTAAATTTTAGTACGAATGAAGCTATCTATTTTTACAATTGCCGCAATTCTTGCGATGAACATGGGTTTACAAGCCCAACAACAACCAACAGATTCTTTACAAGGAAAAAAAGTAGAACTGGATGAAGTCTTTGTATCTGCAGTAAGGGTAAATAAGGCGTCACCTGTAACCTTTTCCAATTTGACCAAAGAAGAAATCAAACCTAGAAACCTTGGGCAGGATATTCCAATTTTAATGAACTTTTTACCGTCAGTAGTAACAACCTCCGATGCGGGAGCCGGAATAGGATATACCGGTATTAGAGTGCGTGGTAGCGATGCCACAAGGGTAAACGTTACCATTAACGGAATTCCCTATAACGATGCGGAATCTCAAGGAACATTTTGGGTAAACATGCCCGATTTCGCTTCCTCTACCGAAAGTTTGCAATTACAACGTGGGGTGGGAACTTCTACCAATGGTGCCGGAGCTTTTGGCGCTAGTTTAAATGTATTGACCGACGGTTTCTCTGAGGATGCCTTCGCTCAAATAAGGTCATCCATAGGAAGTTTTAATACCATGCGTAATAATATAAAATTCAGTACAGGAATGCTCAACGACCATATTGAAATTTCTGGACGCTTGTCCCAATTAAATTCGGATGGATATATAGATCGTGCCCGTGCCGATATGGACTCTTACTTTCTGCAAGGTGCCTATAAAGACGATAATACGGTCGTAAAAGCCTTGTTGTTTGGCGGACATGAAATTACCTACCAAGCTTGGTACGGTGTTGATGCCGAAACCTTGGAACGTGATAGGACGTTTAATCCGTCCGGGATTTATACCGATGAAAATGGAGTTACACAATTCTATGACAATGAGGTGGATAACTACAAGCAGGACCATGCCCAGCTGCTGTGGAACGAGCAAATAAACGATTATTGGAGCACCAATATCGCCCTGCATTACACCAGAGGGCGTGGCTTTTTTGAACAATTCAGGGAAGACGATGATTTTGCCACCTATGGTTTTGCGCCGCTTACCGTAAATGGTGCCGAGTTAAATACAACGGACCTTATCCGCAGAAGGTGGCTGGATAATGATTTCTACGGGACGGTCTTTTCCGCTAATTATAAAAAGGAAAAACTTTACTTGATTATGGGCGGTGGTTGGAACCGTTATGAAGGAGACCATTTTGGCGAGGTCATCTGGGCACGTTTTGCCAGTGATAGCGAAATTAGAGATCGCTATTATGAGGATAACTCTGTAAAGACCGACTTTAATTTCTACACCAAGGCAAATTATCAGTTGGACGAACAATGGTCGCTCTATGGAGATTTGCAGTACAGGACTGTTGGATATCAAGCCAATGCTATTGAGACAGGTTTGGTAGATGATACTTTTAACTTTTTTAATCCCAAGGCCGGTCTAACCTTCGATTTGAACAGGAACAACAATTTTTACCTGTCCTATGCGGTGGCTAATAGAGAGCCGAACAGGAACGACTACGAAGGCGGTAATCCAAAACCGGAGCGATTACAGGATTACGAGTTGGGCTGGCGCTATGTATCGCCCAGTATTCAAGTGAATACGAATATGTACTATATGCAATACCAGGATCAGTTAGTGCTTACAGGGGCCTTGAACGATGTTGGTGCCGCATTGCGGGAAAATGTAGGAGACAGTTACCGCTTAGGGCTTGAAATTGATGCAAACATTAGTCTTGGAGACAAGTTTGCCCTGCGACCCAATGCAGCCTTGAGCATCA
>CAYGUY010000143.1:0-4308 GCA_964353165.1 uncultured Maribacter sp. | reverse complement strand
ATGCGTTTAAAGGTGTGCATGTTCTCATTCTCTAAACATACTTTATAGAAAAAGTAGAGTGTCGCTAAGCAAATAGTAAATTTTAGAAGATAGATTGGCATGATCATTTCTTTTGAATTTCGTTATCTATGAGTTTCTTTAATGCTTCCAATTCTGTTTTAGATAGGTTGGTTTCTTGTGTAAAGAAGGATGCAAATTGCCCAGGACTGTCATTAAAAAAGTTTTTTATGAGTCCGTTTACATGTTTCGCGAAGTAGTCTTTCTTTTTCACCAATGGAAAGTACTCTCTACTTCTTCCAAAGCTCTCGTAGCTTACGAAACCCTTATCCGTCATTCTCTTTAATAAGGTCGCCACCGTAGTTGTTGCTGGTTTGGGTTCTGGATGCGCTTCTAGAAGATCTTTCATAAACGCTTTTTTTAGTTTCCAGATGATGTTCATGAGTTCTTCTTCAGATTTTGACAGCTGCATTTCTACAAGTTTTAGTGATTGCTCTACAAACATAGAATAAATATTTTAATTCTACAAATGTAGAGTTATTTTTTAGCAGTAAGCCAAATACAAGGTATAAGGGTTATAAATTTTAAAGCTCATCTAGAAACTCTTTTTTGAACTTGACACTTGTGCTTGAACTTTAACATACTGCGTTAGGGATAGTAATGAAAAGCCCGCATTTGCCTTTTTGGGCAAAGCGTACTTGTAATGTATAGCCCGACCCCTGTTTCGGGGTAACGCCCACCTATTCGAATTCTTTTTAAAAGGCTAAGTTTGCACAACGGTAAACAAAAGATATGGATGTAGCTGAGCAGTTGAAGGAACGGAGTGGGGGAAGTTGCGAATTATGTGCAACAAACACCGAGTTAATAGTGTATGAAGTGTTACCAAAGTCCTCCGGTGGTGTGGATGGCAGCGTTTTGATCTGTGAATTATGTCATGGTCAAATCGAACATGCAGCAACTATGGATGCAAACCACTGGAGATGTTTGAACGATAGCATGTGGAGCGAGCATGATGCGGTAAAGGCAGTGGTATGGAGAATGTTATCCCGTTTAAAGGGCGAAGGTTGGCCTAAGGACCTTTTGGATATGATATATCTGGACGATGCAACCTTAGAATGGGCCAAAGCCACGGGAGAGGGATTGTCCGAAAGCGAGAGAATTATACATAGAGATGTGAACGGAGTCATTCTTGAGAATGGTGATAGCGTGGTGTTAATTAAAGACCTCAAAATAAAAGGTTCCAGCCAAGTAGCCAAGCAAGGTACGGCGGTACGCAGGATTTCCCTTGATCGTCAGAATCCAGAGTATATAGTGGGGAAAGTGGGACCTACCTTAACGGTTATTATTACGAAATACGTAAAGAAGATAAGCTAAGATTTAAGAATGCAGTTTTTAACAAAGTGAGTTCATAATTCATATCACAGTTTTAGCGCATAGTTTGTGGAATTAACCCTATCTGTTAGAGTATTAAAGACTTGTTGATGAATTGAAAAAAGTTCTTAAGGCATGGAATGATTTTCAGGTTTTTCGATAAACGGATACAATAAAGATATTCTATACTGTGTTATAAGTAAGAATTAACCTACAAATATAATAACCAAAAATAGCTTTTAAAAGCTGAGGTTAGTTGAAATAGGACGGTTTAACCTTCAACTTAAGATATATGAAAATATTGACCATAGATGACCAGCTATTAGTTACCTTTTCCGTGCAACGTATACTCAGTAACAGGGGTTATACCGTAAAAACTGCGGCCGATGGATTAGAAGGGGTAAAAATGTTTGAGCAGTTTCAGCCAGACTTGGTCATCGTAGACTATCACATGCCCAAGATGAACGGCGTGGAAGTTGTGGAATATATTAGGGTAAAACGAAACTCCAAAATCCCCGTGCTTATCATGTCCGGAAGTACGGATATCACTATAATGGAAAAGGGATTTGAGCTGGGGATTGCAGATTACTTACCCAAACCAGTAGATTTGAATAAGTTGGTCACGGTAGTTTCCAGTCTTTTTGAGAGAGCAAGAGTTGCAATTTGAATGTTTATTATTTGTTCAATGGGCTTTCGTTTATCCAATGAAAACCCCTTGAATGCAGCAAAAAACCATCCAGATTTTTGCGTTTTAGGAGAATATTGATACTATCCTTTCCTAGGATTCCGGTTAATTCCAATGCCGAGTACGTTGGATAGGAGTACCTTATGTTTTTAGATAGACTATCCTCGTTCACAGGGTACATGCTAATTCTTTTGTTCAAGGTATCTGTCTTGAATTTGAAATAACCTTTGGAATCGTCCATATACTTTACGATAGCACTATTTTTTTTGTCGATTATCAAGTAACGCCATCGCTCTTTGTCATAAATTAACGCTGGTACGGTATCTTTATTCTTAATAACTCTTGTAGCCTCCCAAATACCATAAAAATATGGTCTATTATTTTCGTCTTCGCTTGATTTTTCGGTTGCAGATCCTAACACTATGCCCATTGTAATCATAATACATAGACCAATAACTTTTACCCAAAATATAGACTTGGAATAACTTTTATCTATCACAGGATTGTAATAGATGTAGGCTTTAGTAGCTTCATTCTTGATAAAAACCTGGGTAAACCGCTTGCTATCGGTCATAAAAATAACGGCTGCCATAAAAATAAGGTGAACGGAGAACAGTTTTACTGGAATATCGAACATGAAATTCATTACGGCCACTTGCAACATGACTCCAATAACAAGCAATGAGCCCAATGTTTGGGTGCGTCTTGGGATGAGTAGCAATCCTCCAAGAATTTCCATAAACCCGGCGAACATGCCAAAACCTTTGGAATACCCCATATAGGTCCAGGCAAGTCCCATTGGTGAGAAATTACCTAAAGGCTCTAGCAGACGAAGTAAAGAAGGGGCAGGGAATTGTATCTGGAAAACTTTTACAAAGCCATACAGGAACATGGCACATATTAATAATAGTCTAAGTACTATTAAAAACCAATATAAGACTTGATTATAGCTCTTTCTATTTTTGTCTACTATACTCCAAACCAAGACGGCGGCAAAGGCTAACACCAGATTGATGAATTGTTGCACATAGGCATAGGTATTATCCCCGCTACCGTAACCATTGGCTTCGAAAGTGTAATCGATACCAAGGATTACTTTACCTATCCAAATGACCGGACGCTCGAATAAAGTTCCCGTAAACAAGAATAAAATGTAAAGAGATAGATAGCAAAACAGTATTCTGAATACTATTTTGGAGCTAATGCTCCAGTGCGCTCTATACTCTTGGGTTAGTATCATAACATACTTATTCGGTCTTCGTTAATTTGGTAAAAAAATGATAAAAATACGGAATGGTCTCAATACCTTTTAAATAGTTCCATACCCCAAAATGCTCGTTAGGGGAGTGGATAGCATCACTATCTAGACCAAAGCCCATTAGAATAGTCTTGCTGCCCAATTCTTTTTCAAAAAGGGAGACAATGGGTATGCTCCCGCCACTGCGTTGTGGAATCGGTTTTTTGCCAAAGGTGGTTTCGTAGGCTTTGGAGGCCGCTCGGTAGCCAATGGTATCTGTAGGGGTTACGTAACCTTGACCGCCATGATGCGGTGTTACCTTAACCGTTACACCAGCAGGCGCAATATGCTCGAAATGTGTTTTGAACAATTGAGTTATTTCCTTCCAATCTTGATTAGGTACTAATCGCATAGAAATTTTAGCATACGCTTTACTTGCAATCACGGTTTTGGCACCCTCGCCGGTGTACCCGCCCCAGATACCGTTAACATCTAAGGTAGGACGAATGGAGTTACGTTCGTTCGTGGAATACCCTTTTTCCCCATAAACAGCTTCAATATCCAAAGCTTTTTTATACCCCTCTAGGGAGAAAGGGGCCTTTGCCATTTCGGCACGTTCCGCAGTAGATAGATCTTCCACCTTGTCATAGAAACCGGGAACGGTGATGTGATTGTCTTCGTCATGTAAAGACGCGATCATTTTGGAAAGAATATTGATGGGATTGGCTACAGCCCCTCCATAAAGTCCCGAGTGTAAATCCCTATTAGGTCCTGTAACTTCCACTTCTACATAGCTCAATCCTCGTAAACCGGTAGTGATACTGGGTACATCATTGGCAATCATTCCCGTATCTGAAATAAGAATGATATCGTTAGCTAGCTTCTCTTTGTTTTCCGCTACATAAATAGCAAGGTTGTTGCTACCCACTTCTTCTTCCCCCTCGATCATGAATTTTACGTTGCAGGGTAGCTGGTCTGTATTGACCATAAGCTCCAGAGCCTTAACGTGCATGTACAT
>CAYGUY010000142.1:0-4313 GCA_964353165.1 uncultured Maribacter sp. | reverse complement strand
CCTTAGGATTTTTTTTTAGGTCTTTTGCCTCAGCGACCCAATTGGGAAGGGAGTCTATATCTTTTATGGATAGGTAGTTTATCATTTATTCAATATTCTTGTATGGTTGGAAGCCCCTTTTAATGCGTCCGTGATAAAGTTATCTTTTAATCCGTTGACAATCCAAGTTTCGATGCCGGCATTTTGTGCTATGGTCGATGCCTGTATCTTGGATTGCATACCACCGGTGCCGTGACTGGATTTTTCCAAACGTATTTCATTTTTCAAATCAGCAAGGTCGGAAACCGATGTAATCGTAGCCGGACTACCATTTTCTATGGATGTTTTGGTGTAAATACCATCTGTGTTCGTGGCTATGAGCAATAGGTCTACTGTCAAAAGCGACGCGGTCAGGGCAGCAAGTTTATCATTATCCCCAAATTGGATTTCATCCGTAGCCACGGTATCATTTTCGTTGATAATCGGAATAAAATTATTGGCGATAAGCACGTTGATTGTATTCTTGATATTTTCTTTGGATTCGGGCTTCTCAAAATCCGAATAGGATAACAGACATTGTGATGTAAACAGTCCTAGTTCCCTAAAATTCTCTTGGAAAATACGCATTAAATGGGGTTGGCCTATGGCTGCCAAAGCTTGTTTTATCGTAATTTCTTCTCCGTTATGCTCTAATTTCACGAATTGTTTTGCAGCGGCAATAGCACCCGAACTAACGATGATAAACTCATAATCGTCCTTTAGTCTTGCAATCTGCCTGCCTATGTCCTCTATTTTTCCTCTGGAAATATGGTCTGTTTCCTTGGTTAAAGTATTAGATCCAATTTTCAATAAGATTCTTTTTTTATGCATTTCTATAGTACTTTATCAGTGCTATCTGATTTATCGTAAATCTTTTAGATTAGAAAATAGTGTTCCCACTTCGGGGGTTAGGGGGCATTCTTTTACCGTACCTGTCCATTTCCTTTTACATACCACTTATTGGTCACCAAATGCTGCAAACCTATAGGGCCTCTTTGATGTAATTTGTCCGTGCTGATGGCAAGTTCTCCCCCCAATCCAAACTGACCACCATCCGTAAACCGTGTAGATGCATTATGGTATACCGCGGCACAATCTACGTTGTCCATAAACTCGGCTGCCTTTGCATCATTGGTTGTAAGTATGGCTGCCGAATGTCCGCCTGCATATTTGTTTATCTTTAAAATGGCATCGCTTATGTTCTTTGTTTCTCCTATAGCTATTTTATAATCTAAAAACTCCGTATACCAGATTGCATCATCCGTAATTTCAAGGGTTTCGTGTTCGTTGGATAATGCCTTATCCGTAAAAATCTCAATATTACTTTTTTGTAATTCTTGTGTCAGTCGTTTCAAAAATTGATGTTTCCCTGCAAGATCTGCAGCTATCAATACCTTATCCAGCGCATTACATGCTGATATCTTGGTGGTTTTAGCGTTGATGATAATATCCAAGGCCATTTCTAAATCTACTTCGGAATCAACATATAAGAAATTATTTCCACGCCCACTTACGATTACGGGGCAGCTAGCATGTTCTTTTACAAAGGCAATTAAACGTTCGCCGCCTCTAGGCACGATTAAATCAAGCTTTTGAGTCGGTTTTTCAAGGAAACGCTGGGTTTCTGTTCGGTTGAACTGTAGGTAGGAGATCCAATCCGTGCTGCATTTATTTTCTTTTAGGGCTTTATGCCATAGCGCTAGCAATACCAAGTTACTGTTCAAGGATTCCTTGCCTCCTTTTAAAAGGATTTTATTACCGGATTTGAATGCAATGCCAGCAGCTTCAATAGTAACATCCGGTCTTGATTCATAGATGATGAGAATAGTCCCGAACGGAGCCGTTTTATTGCTGATATGCATTCCGTTTTCATGGGTGGTAGCAAACCGTTCGATGCCTAACGGGTCTGGCTCTCCTGCTAACTGCTGTAAAGACAGGACCATGCCGTCTATCTTGGCCTGGTCCACTTTTAACCTGTCCCGCATAGAAATATCATCGCCTGTATAGCTATCAAAATCTGTTTTGTTCGCTTTTAGAATATCGTTTCGATTTTCCGTAACAAGTCCCGCCATACTTAAGAGTACCGCATTACGTTGTCCTATGGTCAGTTGGCTACTCATTGTAGTGCTGTTTTAAGGGCGTTTAAAAATAGATCAATATGCGCTTTTGTAATATTCAGTGCGGGTAAAATCCGCAGCACATGTTTGTCTTTTGCGCCACCGGTAAACAAATGCTGTTCGTAGATCAACTTTTTCCGTAATTCCGCAACCTCAAAATCAAACTCCAGGCCCAGCATTAACCCCCTGCCTTTTACACGTTTTACCTGTGGTATCTCCTTAGCTTTTTTACTGAAATAATCACCTAGTTCAGCAGCGTTTGTAATAAGATTGTCCTTTTCCAAAACTTCTAAAACGGCCATGGTGGCAACACAGGCTAGATGATTACCTCCAAAAGTAGTACCCAAAAGTCCGTAAGATGCTTTGATGCGCTCGTGGATAAGAATACCGCCAACAGGGAATCCGTTACCCATACCTTTGGCAATACTGATAATATCCGGTTGTATGTTATGATGTTGAAAACCAAAGAATTTTCCACTTCTACCGAATCCTGATTGGACTTCATCAGCTATTAATATGACTTTATGAGCCTTACATAATTGTGCTATTTCTTGATAAAACGCCGTGGTAGGTTCGTCTAAACCTCCAACTCCTTGTATGGCTTCAATAATGACCCCACAAACATCCCCTTTTTCTATCTCCTTTTTAAACGCATCGGTATCGTTTAGTGGGATAATGGTAACTTTTTGCTGCTTGTTCAAGGGTGCGTTTATGGCTACATTATCGGTAGCGGCAACTGCTGCGGAGGTGCGCCCATGAAATCCGTTTTTAAAGGCCACTATTCTGGATTTTCCAGTCTGGAACGATGCCATTTTCAAGGCATTTTCGTTGGCCTCCGCACCGGAGTTGCACATGAATAGGTTGTAATCCTCACAGCCCGATAGTTGCCCTAACTTATCGGCCAGTGCCACCTGTAAAGGGTTTTGTACCGCATTGCTGTAAAACCCGATTTTATCCAATTGGTCCTTTAACCGTTTGACATAATGAGGGTGGGAGTGTCCAATGGAAATGACGGCATGCCCGCCGTAAAAATCCAGATATTCCTGACCCTTGTCATCCGTAACTACGATACCTTGTGCGGAAACCGGGGTTACATTATAGAGCGGGTATACATCGAATAGGTTCATCTTTTAAAATTAAAATTCAAAAACAAAAATCAAATTCAATACCATTTTTGCACTGCCAACTATTGTATTTGACATTTGTGTTTATTTAGTTTTAAACTCCGTTATTTTATCATAGGATGCAACAATGCCCTGGATCAAGGAAGAGCTTAGTCCTTGGATTTCCATTTCGTTCAGTCCTTGTATCGTACAGCCCATGGGTGTAGTTACGCGATCTATTTCTTCCTCCGGATGGTTGCCCGATGCGATGAGAAGGTTAGCGGCACCACTACAGGTATGCATTGCCAGTTCTTGTGCTTCTTTTGAATCAAATCCTAACTGTATGGCACCTTGTGTCGTGGCACGTATCAATCGCATCCAAAACGCGATACCACTGGCACAGATTACCGTAGCAGCCTGCATTTGGGCTTCCGGAATTTCCATGGAGTGTCCCATACGGTTAAAAATGGCCTTGGCCAGATCTATTCGTTTTTTCCCCAATGCGTTGCTACAAATACAGGTCATGGATTTACCTACTGAAATAGCCGTATTGGGCATACTTCGTATGATATAGCAATCAGTACCAAGAATCGCTTCCATTTGGGCAATGCCAAAACCGGTAATGGTCGAGATTATGACATGGTTCTCGGTAAGGAGTGGTTTTATATGGCTTAGAATAGCACCAAAATGACCAGGCTGAACTGCAAAAATCAATATATCCGAGTGCTTTACGGCCTCAGAATTATCGTTGGTTACGGTTACCTTTTCGTACTTCTCAAAATCCTTAATATCCGCAGTATTCCTTTTTGTAAGGTACATACTTGTTGCACCGTTGCTATGTAAGATTCCCTTCGCAATTGAGAGTCCCAAATTCCCCGTTCCTATAATCGCTATTTTCATGAATGATAGTTATTAGTAATAAGTACAAAGTATAAAGTACTCACTTCTGTTTGATAATAATTTCTTAATACTGAATACTTTGTACTCCATACTTAAAACACTCCCGCCTTTAAGTTCAAGCCTAAATCCTCCTCCAATCCAAAAATTAGGTTCATGTTTTGAACTGCTTGCCCAG
>CAYGUY010000141.1:0-4318 GCA_964353165.1 uncultured Maribacter sp. | reverse complement strand
CAATTATCGGCCTGAATCTTTCACCTTTCGATCAAGACTTAATTCGCTTTACCTACGACCCGGCAATGCTTCCGGGTACGCAGGAATCAGAGGTATTTGCTATTATTGAAAAAATCATAACAGGTACTAACTCAGGTAAGAGTAGTACAGATTTTAGTGGAAAAGCCTTGGACAAGCCGATCGTACCTATTTCAAATCCTACTTATATACTTGAGTAATAGCAAGATTATCAAAAATTCTTCCAATTTTGTAAAAATAAAATTTAATGGCTAGGAATTAGAACAAAAAAACCACACTGAAAGGTGTGGTTTTTTTAATGACGGTCTAGCCAAATACGCCCAAGCTTTAAAAGGGTTTAGCAGACCTTTTTAGAAAGGGGCGAGCTGTTGCGTTGGCTTTCGAATCCCGTAGGTATAACGAAAAAAACCACCATAAGGTGGTTTTAAAAGTGGAGCCGGAGGGATTCGAACCCTCGTCCAAACAAGCAACGTCAGTGCTTTCTACATGTTTAGTTTCCGCTTAATTTTCGACGCAGGCCTGACCGGAAACGGCCTAACAAACGCTTAGCTTCTTAAGTTTTAGTGTTATTGCCAAAGCATACAACAACCTTATGTTGACTTTTCTGGTGCTCCTAAATGGGTCGCCATCAACAAGGGCTACCCAGGAACATCTCGCTTCCCTACCTGGTAGGGACGAGGCTAAATCCTACTATAATTCAGATTAAGCGGCAAGAGCGTAATTGTTTTCGCCAATTAAAAGTGTGAAATATGATATTAACGAGCTGTATCTCAGCGCTCGACATGCTTACAATGCCATTGGTCTCGCTGTCAAAACCAGTCGGCCCCAATATGTAAAAGAACTGAACCTTAAGATATATTTTAAGGTTGGGCGTTACCCTTTTTTACAAAAGGGTCGGGCTTTCGGCTATACATGGTATTTGCCTCTATCCCTAACGCGGGCAGCAAAGCTAACAAAAACTTGCGAACCTATGCAGAACCCACTACATTTAGGTCAAAATTTATACCAAAAAGTAATTATGAAGTTCGGAATCATAAGAGAGCGCAAAAATCCACCAGATCGTAGGGTAGTATTATCACCAGAGGCATGTCAAAAAGTCCTTTCTACACATAAAGATGCTCAAATAGTAGTTGAGCCTTCGCCAATACGTACATTTTTGGATAGCGATTATAGAAATAATGGACTAACAGTAGCTTCAGAAATGACCGTATGTGATGTCCTTATTGGTGTTAAAGAAGTACCTATTGAAAATCTAATTCCGAATAAGAAGTATTTCTTCTTCTCACATACCATTAAAAAACAACCCTATAATAGAGATTTACTTCAAGCCGTTCTTGACAAGAACATCGAATTATATGACCATGAAGTTATTACAAACGAAAAGGAACAACGGTTGGTTGCCTTTGGTAGGTACGCAGGTATTGTCGGCGCTTATAACGGGTTTAGAGCTTTAGGTTTAAAATATAATAGTTTTACATTACCCAAAGCAGAAGTTTTAACTGATCAACAAGAATTGATTTCCGAACTAAAAAAAATAACACTCCCTAATATCAAAGTCCTTTTAACAGGTAGAGGTAGGGTAGGGAATGGCGCTAGGGAAATGCTAGATGGTATGGGCATGCGCAGTGTAAACGTAACCGAATATTTAGAAGAAGATTTTCAAGAGCCGGTGTATTGTCAAATAGATGCCTCTGAATATAATAAACGAAAAGATGGCGTTCGTGGTAATAAGGCCGATTTTTTCGAAAACCCACAGGAGTATAAATCCAATTTTTTCCGATTTGCTAAAGTAACCGACTTCTACATTGCCGGTCATTTTTACGGACAAGGAGCGCCTTACTTGTTTACCCGAGAAGACGCCAAACACCCCGAGTTTAAAATAAAAGTAGTTGCAGATGTTAGCTGTGATATAGATGGTCCTGTTGCAACTACCATAAAACCTTCTACCATTGCAAATCCTATTTACGGTTACGACCCACAATCCGAGTCCGAGACCAATTTCATAAATCCTGATGCCATTGCCGTTATGGCGGTAGATAATCTTCCTTGCGAATTACCAAGAGATGCTAGTGTTGGTTTTGGGGATGCTTTTTTAAAGAATGTAATTCCCGCATTTTTTAATGGGGATAAGAATGGAATCCTGCATAGAGCACGGATGACACAAAACGGTAAATTGACCGAACGGTATAGCTATTTGCAGGATTATGTGGATGGGAAGGAGTAATGCTCATTTCTAAGGTCATAGTGTTTTTTTTGGTAAAGGATTAAAACCTACTTGACATAACAATAGCAAGATACCCAATGGACAAAGGGATGTTGATAAGCATAAATAGGCTTGCCCTTAAGAGTAGTCTCCTTTCAACAATAGCAAGAAGTAATATCGCACCGCAAGCAATGAAATAAAAGAGGTTTGCGGCAACTACCCAAGTTATAATTTGCGCGTAGATTTCCAGCGTGCTATTGCTTGGGGTGTAGAGAAAGTAGCTCGCTGTGAGGTGACCTCCTATAATCGAGGAAAACATGGTGATTGCAACCGCACCTTTACTGAGGTCCATAATTTGTTGTGCTGTAAATCCCATATTCTTAGATGATTAAAAGGGTGTCTAAAAAGCTAATCTTTATCCTTTTTAAAGGCAAGAAGTCATCTGTACCTGATTTATAAACAAGAAACAGATTCCTTCACTTGGTTCGGAAAGTCGTTTTTTATAGTTTTTTAGACACCCATAGTATAACTCAAAACCCGATCAAGCACCCGAACTCCAATCTATTTTTCGCGATGCGAACATCACTACGGCTAGGATAAAGAACAAACCTAAACTACCCACTAAAAGTGCATAATTTTCCAATTGGATAATTACGAATATGAAAGAGTATAAGGCACTTAAAGAACCGAATATGAGCATGATGAATTTTCTATGTTTTAGGATGCTCTTGGAGTACAGGGTAATTAATCCTATGACAGCCGCACTAGCAATTAGGTAGGCTTTTAAGAAATTTTGGTGTTCCGATATGGATATCAATAAGGTGTAAAACATCAGCAAAGCAATCCCGATCATGAGATACTGAAAAGCATGGATGTTTATTTTGCTAATGGTCTGTATCAAAAAGAAAACTAGAAAAGTAAGTGCAATGACCAGATAGCCATATTTTGCCGAGCGTTCACTTTTTTGATATTCATCAACAGGAACAAAAAGTTCGGTTCCAAAAGAGAATTCCTTTAAATCCGGCAGGGAACCAAAGAAAGACTGTTCAAACTGGCGGTTGATTTGTAAAATGTTCCAATTGGCCACAAAACCTTCGTCCGTCACACTTTTTTCTTCGTCTTCCTCCGGTAGAAAGTTGCCCGTAAAGCTGGGGTCTTTCCAATTGCTGGTCATGTGCAATTTTGTTTGTTTGCCTACGGGAACGAACCTGATTTTGAAACTCCCGTTCATGGTAATGGCGGTATTAAAAGTAAGGGCCTTGGTTTTAGGGAGTGCGCCATCAGCTAAAAACGGACTCTCCAATTCGTGCATGGGTACAAAGCCAGCCAAATACGATTGGTTTTGTTGGTCTTTATATCTAGGTAAAAAAGAGGTTGTTGTAGCTCCCAATTGCATCTCGATTTGGTTTTTTATTCCCTTTAAATTGGAGCTTTGTATGAGGATGGTAGCTTTCTCCCAAACCACATCTTCAGGTAATACATCTTTCTGTTTAAAATCGGGAATACCAAAAGTACCTTCAATAGCCATTTCACTTGAAAAAACAGATGTTTCATAGATTCCTCTTTCTTTTTTAATAGCGTCCACATGGGCGTCAATGTTTAGATTATTGGGTAAAAAATAGGCGTAGTTGATATGCGCTACCCGCTTTGTAATTCCTTTTTTTGTTTCGGTGTCGTAGGTGGTAGATTCCGTATAGGTTGTATAAGGAACTTTAAGAACAGGACCCATTAGGAGTACTTCTGTCCCCCATAAATTACCCACTTCGGAAACGACTTCCTCTTGTCGTTGGGAGCGTTCGTTGATGAGTTCTTTAATGTAGATAAGCGGTATTAATAAGACCAATATTAGAAACCCTACCATGAGCATTCTTGCGGTAATACTTGTTCTTATCCAATTGCCAAATCCTTTGTTCTTTTTTATTGTTTCCATTTTTGAATATTTAAAAGTACTTTGAATTTCAAAGTATATTGATAAAAAATTTTAAGTTTGTTTTCGTATTAAATTTTCGAGAGCTTCAATATGTTTTTTAAAGGCTAATTTCCCTTCTTTGGTAATGCTGTATTTTGTATTGGGTTTTTTACCCACAAAGGACTTTT
>CAYGUY010000140.1:0-4353 GCA_964353165.1 uncultured Maribacter sp. | reverse complement strand
ACTACGGAATCGGTTTTGGAGACATCGATATGACGTTCCAAAAGGAGTTGCTTACCCGTTTCACTTTGTAGAGAGGCGAAACGAAATACGTCCTGCTTATCTCGATTTATGATAAACTGAACGAAACCGTTGCACAGATTGCAAACCCCATCGAACAAGATTATTTTTTTATCATTTTCCACAGCGTAAAGATACGCTAGGGTAAAAGCACCACCTAAATTTTATAATGTATTTAAGAAACTGGTTAAATCCATGTTCTTCTCCAACCCCATTTTCTTTTTGAGTCGGTACTTGGACTTCAGGATACTGTCCGGCAGAACGTTCAGCGTGGCCGCGATTTCCTTGGTGGTGAGGTTCATGCGCAGAAACGCCGCCAAGCGGATTTCCTTTTCGGAAACATTAGGATATATGGTCTTTATTTTCTGGTCAAAATCGTTGTGCACCTCTGAAAAATAGGTCTTGAAGACCTCCCAGTCCTTGTCCGATGCATTTTCCTTTTTGAGCAGCATCACAATGCGCCTGAACTCCATCTTGAACTTCTCGGGGGAGTTTTTAATGTTCTCCAGGTTTTCCATGAGCTCTTGGATAAAGGTGTTCTTTTGGACCAAGTGCAGGGTCTGGCTTGCCAATTCCTTTTGCTTGTGCTCTATTTCCTGTTGGTAGATGGCCTCCTGTTTTTCTCGGGCCAGTCGGTTTTTCTTCATCCGTTGTTTAAATCCAAAGAACAGTAGTCCGGAGACTGCTAGGGCAGAGGCCATACCTCCAGCATATAAACCTTTTTGCAGCCTATCTGCTTTATTTTGTGCATTCAAGGTTTTGATTTCTTCTTTTTGAAGGGTTATTTCAGATTCCCTCTGTTCCGTCTCGTAAATAACTCTCAATTCATTAATTCTTTTAGCATTGGCCTTTTTTGACGTTGAATCCTCTATTGACTTAAAACGCATAAAATTTGCAAGTGCACTTTCGAACTGATTTTGTTCTCTTTGTATTTCACTCTTGATTCTGTAAGCAGGGATTAGATATTCCTTCTCATTGGGAAATTCTTGAATAAGATTATCAAGTAAGGCCAATCCTTCATTATAGGCCCTGGTTTTTTTAAAATAAGTCGCCAATCGCATTTTGAAAGCAGAAATCATATGTGGGCCTTCTAGTTCCTTTGAAATACTCATACCTTCTTTTATGGTTTCATTGGCTTTTTCAAGGTCATCAATCTCAAGATAAACATCGGCAAGATGGGCGAGGCTTACTAAATAAACGCTCTGATAACCATTTGGTTTTGAAATCTCAAGGCTTCGGGTAAAATAGTCTTTTGCCATTTCAAACTCTTTTTTAAACTTATGCGATATCCCCAAGATGTTGAGAATGACGGATTGATACTCTATATCCTCAAAATCTTCATAAATTTTCAATGCCTTCTTACTGTTCTCGATAGAGGAGTCGTAATCTTCCAGTGAGTTTTCAATTATGGCCACTTTGTTATAAACATCGGCAATCCTGATACTGTCTTTAAGATTTTCGTATACTTCAAGGCTCTTCATTACACTTTTCAAGGCCAAGAGATATTGCCCTTTTTCGGTATAGATGGAGCTTTCTGTTTCGTAGGACATAGCCAGGCCCAATGTATCTCTGATATCCTGATTAAATGCAATGTTTTTTTTGTTAAGCTCCATCGCCTTTTCAAATTTCCCCCTATCGATTTCCATAATTACCCAACTATGATTTGAAATGGATTGTTGTGCCAAATTATTGGTAGAAACAGCAAGCTCCAGTGTTTTTTCGATGTAGTATTGTGCAGAATCGTACTGGCTTAGTCTGCTGTAGATTGTTGAAAAATGGTTTAAGGCTTTTGTTTCAGCCTGCAAATCATTTATTTTTCTAGAAAGCGCAAGTTGCTCATTAGCAAATGATTTTGCCTTCTTGATATCTCGGTACATATAATACGAGGTAATTATATTGCTTGCTTTCAATTTAATACTGTCCACAGCAGCTGTTTGATAGACTTGCAGCAAACTGTCTATTTGTTGCTTTTTTTGCCCGATCACCATTAGCGAGGAGAAGAATATTAGTGTCAATATTTTTTTCATAATGTATTTAAAAATTGGTTTAAATCGGTTTCCCTGTCCAACCCTAATTTCTTTTTGAGTCGGTATTTGGATTTCAGGATACTTTCAGGAAGCACGTTTAAGGTTGCAGCAATTTCCTTTGTGGTAAGGTTCATGCGAAGGAAGGCAGCCAGACGAATCTCCTTCTCTGAGATGTCCGCATAAATAGTCTTAAGTTTTTGGTCAAAGTCGTTATGTACATCGGCGAAATAGCTTTTGAAGACCTCCCAGTCCTTGTCCGAAGCATTTTCCTTTTTTAGCAACATGACGATACGCCGGAATTCCATCTTGAACTTTTCCGGAGAGTTTTTGATTTTCTCCAGGTTTTCCATGAGTTCTTGGATAAAGGTGTTCTTTTGGACCAAGTGCAGGGTCTGGCTGGCCAGTTCCTTTTGCTTGTGCTCAATTTCCTGTTGGTAGATAGCTTCTTTCTTTTCTCTTTCGATTTTGTTTTTCTTCATCCGTTGCCTAAATCCAAAAAATAAAAGGCCGGAGAACACTAAGCCTGAGGCCATTCCACCAGCATACAGACCTTTTTTTAAATTATCGGCACGCGATTTTTCGTTCAGGGTGTTGATTTCTTCTTGCTGCAATGCGATTTCCGCTTCTTTTTTTTCGGTTTGATATTTAATTTCCAGATTGTTGATTCTTTCTGTAACCTCTATTCCCTTTAGGCTATCATATAATATTATATATTTTGTTTTATAATCATACGCATTTTTATAATCGTTGGTAGCTGCCTTAATTTCGGCCATCTTTCCGTACCCTCGTATGAGTCGCTCTATATTTTGGGTGTTTTTGGCAATGTCCATTGATTTTTGAATGTATTCTTCCGCTTGTCCATAGTCTTTCTCGACCATGGCTATTTCACCAAGATTTCTATAGATCAACCCTATTAATTGTGGTTCGCCGTATTTTTCAGAATGCTTTAATGCTTTTGAATAATATGATTTTGCGACGTTAAAATCTTCCAAATCATCATAAACAGCACCAATATTATTGTTTTCACGGGTTAACGCAATACTCGGATTTTTTTCAAACAAGGCAATACTTTTAAGATGATACTCAAGGGCTTTCTCATACTCACCTTCATAGCGGTAATTTGCGGCAAGATTTCCCCAACATTTAGGGATAAATTCATTCAATCCATATTTTATACATATTTCTTCGCTTTGCAGATAGTACTTGTTGGAAGCTTCCAAATTTTTCACATCGAACATAAGGTTGCCCATATTCAAATAGCTTCTTGCCAAATCAATTGGATCGCCATCGATTCTCTCGTTAAGCTCTGCCGACTTCTGATGTGATTTCAAACCCTCGTCATATTGGCTTAAGTATCTCTGCGAGATACCTAACTGGTTGAGTATATTGGGTATGGGACCCTTAACTTTAAGCTTTTCCAATAGGCCCAGCGCTTTCTTACAGTTATCGATTGAATTTTGAAAGTCCGATTTCAAATAGAAATAATGCCCCAAAAGTTGGTACGCCTTAGCTTCAAAATAAATTTCTTCCTGTTGAATCGCATTAAGCGTTAGGCTATCGATAATAAGCTTAGCCTCTTCTAAATTATTTTCTACCCCTTGCTGGTAACGTAGTATTTGAGCTTCGAACGCCATGCTATCCAATTTTATTGTACTACCGTTTTGGGCAATGGTCGATGCAAATGAGAGGGTTAGTAATAGAATTGCAAAATATCGCATCATAGCGTGTTTAAAAATTGGTTTAAATCGGTCTCCTTGTCCAGGCCCAGCTTCTTTTTGAGTCGGTATTTGGATTTCAGGATACTATCGGGTAAAACGTTCAAGGTTGCCGCAATTTCCTTGGTGGTAAGGTTCATGCGAAGGAAGGCGGCTAGGCGGATTTCCTTCTCGGAAATATCCGGATAAATCGTCTTGAGTTTTTGGTCGAAATCGTTGTGGACATCGGCGAAATAGCTTTTGAAGACCTCCCAATCCTTGTCCGAAGCATTTTCCTTTTTAAGTAGCATTACGATACGCCGGAATTCCATCTTGAATTTCTCCGGAGAGTTCTTGATGTTCTCTAGGTTTTCCATGAGTTCTTGGATAAAGGTGTTCTTTTGGACCAAATGAAGAGTTTGGCTTGCCAGTTCCTTTTGCTTGTGCTCAATTTCCTGTTGGTAGATAGCTTCTTGTTTTTCTCTTTCGATTTTGTTTTTCTTTATTCGCTGTCGGAATCCGAAGAACAACAAACCTGAAACCGTCACAAAGGTGAACATGCCCCCGGCATAGAG
>CAYGUY010000139.1:0-4371 GCA_964353165.1 uncultured Maribacter sp. | reverse complement strand
TAGCTCCAAAACTAAAACGATTCGAATCCTATTTTATGGAACGTGCCAAAATCGTAAAGGATTAAAGCCTTAAGAAGTCCGTTTATAAACTATTTTTATTTGTTTTTTTCTTTAGGGAATTTCTTGAAAAACTATCTTCGCTGTCATGTGGATGTATTTGGGCCTTTTGGCCGCATTATTTTTAGGACTGCATAACTTATGTAAAAAACATGCCGTACGTGGAAACGAGGTTTCCCCTGTACTTTTAGGGACTATTTCTTCGGGCTTCCTATTACTTTTACCACTATTTTTTGGTTCGATATATTTACCTGAATATTTGGATAGTATTGGACTAACGATTACTCGAATCCCTTGGTCCGACCACGGTTATATTTTTATTAAAGCAATCCTAATGGCAGGTTCTTGGATACTGGCGTACCAAGCGTTAAAACATTTGCCTATAACCATTGTTACTCCAATAAGATCGGCCGGTCCTTTTTTTACTTTTATAGGCGCAATTTTAATATATAAGGAACAGCCTACAGGTTCCCAATGGATAGGTTTTTTCTTGATTATTTTTTCCGTCCTGCTTTATTCCCGTATCGGTAAAAAAGAGGGAATCATCTTTAAAAGCAATAAATGGATATTCGCCATTATAGCCGCTACATTTTTAGGGGCTTCCAGCGGACTTTATGATAAATTTTTAATTCAGAATCTCCAACTGAATCCACAAACCCTTCAATTTTGGTTTAGCTGGTATACGGTGCTTATTCTATTGATTATTCTATGTATTACATGGTTTCCTTATCCACATAAACGAAACGCCTTTATTTGGCGTTGGTCCATCCCTGCAGTAGGTATCTTGTTGGTATTCGCCGATTACTTTTATTTCAAAGCGTTACAAGATGCCGATGCGCTCATTATGCTGTTATCGGCTATTAAAAGGAGTCAGATACTTATTGCCGTAGTTCTTGGAGGCGTTATTTTCAAAGAACAGAACAAGAGAAAAAAACTCATCCCACTAGCCGGAATTATGATTGGTGTGGCGCTGATTTTGTATAGCAGCAGCTAATTTCTCATTAATCTGAATAGCTCTAGTTTGTCGAAATAATTAGAAATAGTGAACATCGCATAAATTACCGGTAGCAGTAACACTCTATTTTGTCCAAATATCATCTATTCTTAATTCTATTATTTTACCAAATTTGCGAAGTTGTTCTAAATCAAATTCAGAAGTATCCCCATAAATGGTAACTACCGCTGGTTTTTCTTTTACATTGGTTTCATAGAACGACTGAATATCTTCAAAAGTTAGATTGGGATAGTTAAGGTAGTTAAGTTCGTTAGGGTCACTTTCGTATCTTGTCTCCAAGAAACTTTCTACTGTGGTCGAAAGCTGCCTAAAGTTTGGTTTACCTGAGCTGGCTTCCAATAACAATCCATTTTTTAAAGAGGGTAATCGCTCTTCATATCTAGGCATATCATTTAACAGCCCCATCACCACCTTTACGGCATCTGCAGTCTTATCCGCTTGAGAACCGGTAAACAATACGAGTCTCCCTTTTTTATTTGGCTCGTATGCCGGATTAACATAGTTGCCGCCTACTGCATAGGCCAAAGATCGAAACTCACGTACTTCTTGAAAAAGCAAACCAGACAACCCATTGGTGTAATACGCGTTAAAAGCCTCTTTCTTAAAATCATTTTCTTTATTCAATATTTCACCGTTTACCACATAGTACACATAACTCTGTATTGCTTTTTTGTCATGTATTACATAAAAAGTGGTTTCATTTACGCTATTAGCTTCTTGAAAAGAATAGTTGTCTGTTTTGTTTTGCTTGAACAGGTCCATGGATGCTAAAAACCCTAAGCTTTCCTCTGCCGTTTGCCTACCAACATAATGAATACTATTAAAACCATTTTTGAGTAGGCTTCCTAATGACGATTTAAGCCTTACCGGATTCAATTTTTTAAGTTGTTTCGTAGTTATTCTATTTGAATAACTTGACTTATCACCAAAAAGACCATAGACATATAACATACGGCCTGCCGTACTTGGATTGTTTTTTACTAGTTTATTTGCCTTTTTTCGTTGATTGGATAGATAATCAATAGTTTTTTGATCGGGTTCAAAAGCGGTTAACAAGTGTTCCAGCAATAGGACCGATTCCTTAAAATTTTCATCGATACCGGTTAAGGTTATATCAAAGGAATTGTAGTTCGCAGTAACATTGAAATTAGCGCCAAGACGTGCAAAGTTGTTTTTAAGTTCTACCGTTGTATAAGTGGGCGTTCCACTATTATTCAACGCTTCGGTTAGTTCTGGATACATCCGATCTTCCAACAATCCCTTCGCAATAGTTGCCCGTAACGTAAAAACATCGTTCTGAGGATTCTTGGTATAGTACATATATTCGTCTATTACCTGAACGTCTTTATCAACCTTGATAAAACTTGGAGAAAGTTCTTGTTCAGGAAGTTGCTCGAACCCTTTTGCGTAGACCGAAGTTTCTTCGGTACGTGCCGTTATAGGTTTATACGATGGCTTTTTAAGTTTTGTCTTCTTGGGGAATCCTGTTCTTGACTGCAAGGTGAAATAGTCATCACCAAAATACGTATCGGCAGCTTTCTGGATATCTTCCCTAGTGAGGTTTTGTATATTTTTGGAGTAGGAAAGCAATTCATCGGGATTCAAGTCATAGATAAAACTGAGGCCGAGATATTCGCTACGTATTTCCAAATCTTCCAGAGATCTGCTAAACTCGCGGTACATACCATTTTTAATAGCTTCAAAATAGCTATCTTCAAACGCTCCATTTGCAATAGAACGAAAGGAAGCTTGTATCTCTTTTTCATAATATTTTAAGGATTTACCAAAAATATTCGGTACAAAAAAGATGAAAGCCACTCCATCTTCCTCTAAGAACTCCTGCTCACCCCCAGCGTAAAGTGCCTTGTTCTGTAAATTCCATTTATCCAAAAATCCAGTCTCGTTACTGTTGGACATCATTTTACCCAACACTTCTAAAGCTGCACGGTCCTTATGACCAAAAGGAACCAATTTATACCCCATAAACCCAACTTTAATGGGAGTCATACGCACCTTTTCAACTACCCTACCTTTAAAGCTGTTCAGTTCACGCTTTTTAAAAACCGGTTCGGGACCGCTTATAAGTTGCCCGAAGGCAGCAGCTATCATAGGCTTTACCTCATTACTGTCAAAATTACCACTAAGCACCAGAGCCATATTATTGGGAACATAATAAGTTTCGAAAAACTCATACATTTTCTTTAACGAAGGATTTTTCAAATGTTCCACACTGCCTAACACGGTCTGCGTGCTATATGGATGATCACCATAAATATAGGTGTTGAATTTTTCATAAATCCTGCGTTCAAGATCGTCACCCGCCCTATTCTTCTCTTCATAGACCGCTTCTAATTCGCTTTGAAAAAGTCTAAAAACAGGTTTCTGGAAACGATGGGCATAAATATCTAACCATTTTGGGAGCTGATTAGGAGGAAATATATTATAGTAATTTGTAAAATCATTACTGGTGCTTGCATTTACACCCGTGCTACCAATAGATTTGATCAAGCGATCAAACTCATTTGGAATGGCGTATTCAGATGCTTTACGCTCCTCTACATTAATTTCTTGTTGAATGGCAGCCTTTTTGTTGTCATCACTTACTTTTGCCAGCTGATCATAAAGCTGTCTAATTTTATCCAAATGGGGTTTTTCTGCTTCATAATCTTGGGTTCCGAGTGTTTGGGTACCCTTAAAAAGCATGTGTTCCAAATAATGGGCAATTCCAGTTGCATCCTCAGGGTCGTCCTTACCTCCCGCATTTACCCAAACGGAACCATAAATGGTACTTGCTTGCTTATCCTCATTTAGATAAACCTTAAGACCGTTTTCGAGTTCATAGGATTCTAATTTTAAACTAGATTCTTGTGCATTTGAGGTCGTAAAAAGAAGAAGACTACCAAGGAATAGAAAATAACGCATAAAATAGACTTTGATTTATGAAGTATTAAAGGTGACTCATTTAGCTAATCGTTATTTAAACGATAGCATAACGTTAACCTACAAGGTACTTTTATTTTTAGAATTAATCAAAGACTCACTCAAATCCAAAGAATTTGTGTTTTCCATTGATTGATAGATGGAGGATAGCATTCAAGGAAAATCAGTTGCTTTTGTTTGTTTCTCTCCCATTCGGTTTTGATCTTGCTATAACATTTATACAAGCACTGATGACTTAAATATCCGCTGAACAATTGCTACAATTATAGCCAAACACAGCGGTTATACCTGTCTATGTAGTTTGTCTAAATCCCCATCAATCCAAAAGCGCCCTTGACCAAAAATTGCGTATCCGAATT
>CAYGUY010000138.1:0-4455 GCA_964353165.1 uncultured Maribacter sp. | reverse complement strand
ATCCCATTGGTAGCATATCAAGCAATTTCATTCCATTTGAAAATTCCATTGTTTTGGGAATAGTAACAGTAAGCATGAATACATATACTACATTGGTAATTATGAAAAGTGATACTACTTTTTTACCAGCAATATTTTTCTGAAAGAATTTGGTTATTTGTTTTGGTTTTTTATCGGTCATTTTTTTAGTGCTAGTATTTAACAAATAGGCCTTGAGAATTTAATCATTGGTCATTGCATCTATTTCTTTGCTAACGCTTTTTCCAATAGCTTCTAGTTGATTATACTGATTGATCATTTCATCAAATTGAAAGGCCGCCAAACTAATAACATTTCGGTAAGGAGCGGACGCCGTATATTGCTTAAAGGCCTCATCGTACTCGGATTGGGGCGTTGCCCTCATACTTAAGGCATCTTGTGTCATAACAGCGGACGCTAAAATTAAGGATAGATCGAACTGTGTAGAAAGATAGGCCTCTTGATTCACCATATAATCGTTATAACTTTTCTCGTTTTCGGCAATGACTTCTACTAAACTATGGTATTTGGTCAATAGCGAATCCAACGGGGTATTATTAATCTTTCCAAAATATTCGGAATTTTTCAGAGCTTCATATCCGCCTGTATTCGGTTTAAAATAGAAATCTGCAAAGGCAACACCGCTGAACTTAAAGATATGGAGATTCTCATCTTCTGTCTTATCCAAGATACTTGTACGGGCCTTTTTGCATAAATCGGCTATTTGTGCCCTGCCCTGCGTTATCTCCTCTAGTTGCCGAAGATCTTCCGAAGTGTGGGACTTGATTTTTACTAAATATTCTTTTAGGGCATTGTCATCTTTTCTGGACTGATTCCAATTGTCAATTTGTAAAGCAATTAATATTCCGATGACAACCAGCACTATTTCTCCTATGGCATATAGTGCATAATGTCTGGTCTTATTCTCACCCAATAGTTCAAACCGTATTTTTCTGAAGATTTTCATTGTGATTATTTTCTAATCGAATATTGAACGAAATACTCTTGTTATTGTATGATATCAATGACAACGTTCCCCCTTTTTCGTCCTGAATCAACATATTCATGTGCCTTTACAATGTCATTTAGCGCAAAGGTTTTGTCAATAAATGGTTTTAACTTTCCCTTTTCTGCAAATTCCTTTATCTGTTCTATATGTTCACTTTTTTCTTTTGTCAACATTTTTACAGAAACCAAAGCGCCTTTGGCATGTAATCCTTTCTTTAACTTTGATTTTGTGGTCTTTCCTACAGCGTCAAAAACTATGTTGAATTTTTCTTCACGCCGTGAATAATCCTCTACTTTATAATCTATTACGTTTTTAGCGCCCAATGATTTTACCATTTCAAAATTAGAACCACTGCATACCCCAGTGACGGTTGCACCATACTGAGTTGCGATTTGAAGGGCATAGCTTCCTACACTTCCAGATGCACCGTAAATCAATACCTTTCCTCCTCCTTTTATACCGAGACTTTGGTACGCTTTTTCAAGGAGGAACAGGGCAGTCATCGCACCCACAGGTAAGGCGGCAGCTTCCCTAAAACTCAAGTTTACCGGTTTCTTTTCGACAACCCCATGTTTCCATTCTTGTGGCAGGCAGATGTATTCCGCATAAGAACCTGTCTTCAGCATGGTGGTTGTTCCAAATACCTTATCGCCTATTTTGAACTTGGTTACATCCTTTCCAACTGCTTCGATACTTCCGGCCAATTCATGCCCGAGAATCTTCTTTTTTGGTTTGAACAGACCAAATAGCAGCCTTGCCGGGAGCCAGAACAAGGGCGGAAAATCTGAACCACGCAATCGAACGTCTCCGGATGTAACGGTGGCTGCATGTATTTTGATAAGGATTTCATCATCCTTGGGCTGCGGCTTTTCTACCTCTGCCAAGGTAATTACCTTGGGTGGGCCGTATGTATTATAAATGGCTGCTTTCATAACTTTAACAAGCATTTTTATTTCGTCTTGTACAACAAATTTGACTTTATTAACTATAGGGGGAACTGTCTAGTGTCAACTACGCGAAACGGCACAAACCGTCATATTTTTGATTCGGATACGATTTTTGCAGCTTGGCGTTTAGATCTGTTAAATGTCCATTTCAATCCGAAAAAAGGCCTTAAAAAAACAACTCTCCGAAGAACAAACTCGTATAAAAGATAGCAAATAAAACCCGTAAAGGCAGTAATAGCAATGAATTTTAGCACTGTGGGCATTTCCAAAGGTAATATGAGCATCGCCCCAAAATAAAGCACGAACATGTGAATGATGTACACGGGATATGCTGCCTGGCTTAGGTAACTTAGGATTTTACTTGGTCTGTTCAAGTACTTATAACCAAAACCGAATACTCCAAAAATCCAACAATTGGCCTCTATGGCCGTAAGATAACCGGGTGACTCAGTTGCGTACTCAACATATCTAATGCCGTACAGAACGCCTGCTATACCAAGGTATAAATACCTCCATTTTAAAACGGTCTGCCAAAAGGTTTTACCGCTGTACACAAAAAGAAAACCGAAAAAGAAAGCGAGTAGTCCAAGAAAAAAGCCATGCCAGGTCTCTGCATACAAAGCGAACAATGATGGTTTTACCAGCAAGGCCTCAACTACAAAGAATAAAGAAATCGACAAAGGCCCAACAGGATTGCCCATGAATTTGGACAAGCCGTTTTTAAATCTTCCATTCTCGTTCTTTTTCAGATAGAAAAATAAGGGCAGTAACAGCAGGACGTATGCAAAAATATTCCCTAGAAACCATAAATGCCCTACATGCGGATAATAGCCCAACGGCATATCATAATACGTCTGAAAAATATACATATGTAAGGTGGTTATAGCTACAAAGCCAAAGACGAAGGGTAAAAGAATACGCTTTGTCCGTTCCAGAAGCAATTGCTTCCAGTTTCTCTTACGCATGGCAAAATAGAGCCCCATACCTGAGACATAGAACAAAAGCGGAATCCGCCAAACATTCAGCATGGTCATGGGTTTCCATAGACCTTCTAGAAACTCATCGCTTCTGATAAAGCCAATGAACATGGCCCATGGTTGAAATATGATGGCAATATGATAGATGAGCAGCAGGCCAATTGCAATAACTCGTAACCAATCAATATCATATCTTCTTTCAGTTTTCATCGTGTTTAATTTTAAAATGGATTATTGCAACATCATTGCTATGACCGGACGGGTTTTTTCGATTTCCGTCAACTCAATTTGTAAACCTATCGGCCCTAATTGTTGCTGAAGCATTTCATAAATGGGTTTTATTTCTGCAAATGGCCCCATAACACTTTCCCTTGGTGTCATACCAAAGTTGTTTTTAGCAGTCTTATCGGCTTTGGCATCAATAAGTGACTGTACGACTTCGACTCTACAAAAGAATGCGGCCGTATGCAAAGCTGTTGCACCATCGTTATTTTTAGCCGTTAAATCCGCACCGGCATCAATAAGGGCTTGCGCAATTTTATGCTTACCAAAGCTCGCTGCTGTGATTAGTGGTGTGGCCCCTGTCATTGGGTCTTTTTTGTTCAAATCTGTCCCTGCCGAAATATGCTGTTTAACGGCTTCAAGATTGTCCGATAGTATCGCTGCATGTATATCCATTTCTGGTGCATCAACTACCGACTTGGTTTCGGTACTGGTGGTTACTTCGGTTTTTGATTTACTGCTTGTTTGACCACATGCGGTCGTAAGTAAAAGAAGGCCTAATGACATGTATCCCAAGGTTCTTAATGTGTTAATTCTAAATGGTTTATTCATGATTATGTTATTTAATTTTAATAGGTATTCTTGAATCTTTGATTTCATGATTATATTTTTTTTGATTATTGCTATTATTTTTTCTTTAGTAAACGACCTCGGGGCAAGCCCGCAATGCATTCGTAGGAAATTGACTTTTAATTTCGAGGCAAGGCTTGGGGCATTATACCCTTTGGCGGTGCAAATGATTAAAACCAGCTAAAGCCAATTCCTAAACTAAATTGCACCACCTCTCTGTCATTATTATTATCTAGCTTTACACCACCCAGGAGTAATTTGGATTGGACGTTTAAGGCAAATTTGTTTTTTCTGTACACTTCGTAACCCGTGCTCGCCATAACAGCTAAACCCGTATTCCAATCGTCATTTATGTTATCTTCAATATCATATAAGGCAGGGCCATCTAAGGCCAAACCGGCACCACCATGTATCCACCACCGGTCTTTTACCCAGTACTGAACAGAAGGTATAATGCCTCCAAAGTGCCTGTCGTTATCATTAAGCGTGTAAATCATTCCAGGTGCAGAAACGGTAACGGCTAAACGGTTGTTTAGCATATAGCCAAACTTTAATTCAGGAAAAGTGCCGCCGCCTTGGGTATCATCAAAACTTTGGGTTCCAGCACTATCTTCTATACTGATTATACCACCACCTAGACCAAATTCGAACA
>CAYGUY010000137.1:0-4465 GCA_964353165.1 uncultured Maribacter sp. | reverse complement strand
CAGCTACTGCAGCAGCAGCAGGCTCAATACCATATTCATCTTTTAATATACCAGCTAACTCATTTACTTCCTTTACGGTAAGGTTAACCAATTGTTCTGCGAAATCTTTTAAATCTGCCATTGTCTATCGTTTAATAAAAATTTTAAAATATACTTAGTTTTTAGTGCGTACTTATCTTTCAGATAATGTTTTAAGGATTCCTGCCAGTTTACCACCACCAGATTTAAGTCCAGAAATAACATTCTTGGCTGGGGATTGTAACAATCCTATGATTTCGCCAATCATCTCCTCTTTAGACTTAATACTCACTAGAGCATCCAAGTTTTCATCACCTATATAAACTGCCTCTTCTACAAAAGCTCCTTTTAATAAAGGTTTTTCAGATTTTTTTCTAAAATTCTTTATAAGCTTTGCAGGAGCATTACCAACTTCTGAGAACATTAAAGAGGTATTCCCCTTTAACACACTTGGAAGTTCGCCAAACTCTCTATCCGAGGCCTCCATTGCCTTTGCAAGCAATGTATTCTTTACTACCGACAATTTGATATCCGCCTTAAAGCAGGCTCTTCTTAAACTACTGGTAGTTGCTGCGTCCATACCAGAGATATCCGCTAAATAAATAATGGAATTATCTGCTAGCTGAGCCGTTAAATCTTGTACAACCGTTGCCTTTTCTTCTCTTGTCATAATTGAAATTTTTAACCAGCAGCGCTTAAACTGACTTTGGGTCTAATTGAACACTAGGACTCATGGTACTTGACATAAAAATACTTTTCATGTAAACACCTTTTGCAGCGGTAGGCTTAAGCTTGTTCAAAGTATCCAACAACTCTTTGGCGTTGTCTGCTATTTTATCCGCTGTAAAGGAAACTTTACCTACAGCAGCATGCACAATACCGGTTTTATCCACTTTGAAATCAATCTTACCTGCTTTTACTTCGGCTACAGCTTTAGCGACATCCATCGTTACCGTACCCGTCTTTGGATTTGGCATTAAACCCCTTGGTCCTAATACTCGGCCCAATGGTCCTAATTTACCCATAACGCTTGGCATGGTAATGATTACATCAACATCTGTCCAACCGCCTTTTATTTTATCCAAATACTCATCTAGCCCAACATAATCCGCTCCAGCCTCTTGGGCCTCAGCTTCTTTGTCCGGTGTTACCAATGCCAAAACCTTTACATCTTTACCGGTTCCGTGTGGAAGTGTAACAACCCCGCGAACCATTTGATTTGCTTTTCTTGGATCTACACCCAAACGAACTGCCAAATCAACTGATGCATCGAATTTTGTATTGGTTATCTCTTTTATTAAAGCCGAAGCTTCTTCAACAGAGTATAGTTTATCCTTCTCTATTTTAGAATGTGCTTCCTTGAGCTTCTTTGTTAACTTTGCCATTTAATTGCTTTTTAAGATTTAAAAAGGTCTTTTTCCTGAAACCTTCATACCCATTGAACGTGCAGTACCTGCAATCATACTCATTGCCGCTTCTACAGTAAAGGCATTAAGATCAACCATTTTATCATCGGCAATTGCCTTGATTTGGTCCCAGGTTACACTACCTAATTTTACTCTGTTAGGTTCGCCAGATCCTTTTTTAATCTTAGCCGCTTCCAATAGCTGAACTGCCGCTGGTGGTGTTTTAACTAGGAAGTCAAAAGACTTATCCTTATAAACGGTGATAACAACTGGCAATACTTTACCTGGTTTATCCTGTGTTCTAGCATTAAACTGCTTACAGAATTCCATGATGTTAACACCGGCAGCACCTAAGGCGGGTCCGACCGGTGGCGATGGATTCGCTGCACCTCCCCTAACTTGTAGCTTAACTACTTTACCTATTTCTTTTGCCATTGTTTAAAATTAAATTGAAAGTGTGATGATGGAAGCAACACAACTTTTAAATATGTAACAATTATCTTAAATCTTCTCTACTTGCATATAGCTCAACTCTAATGGAGTTTTTCTTCCAAAAATCTTCACCATTACCTCCAGCTTACGCTTTTCTTCATTTATTTTCTCAACAGTACCGTTGAAACCGTTAAACGGCCCATCTATAACTTTGACCGTTTCGCCAAACACGAAAGGTATGGCAACACTATCTGTATTAACGGTCAACTCATCAACCTTACCTAGCATTCTATTAACCTCCGATTTTCTCAAAGGAACAGGATCACCTCCTTTTGTTTCTCCAAGAAAACCTATCACATTGGTAATAGATCGTATTATATGTACCATTTCTCCACCCAAGTTGGCCTTTACCATTATATAACCTGGGAAGTAGACTCTTTCTTTATTTATTTTTTTTCCGTTTCTCACTTGCACCACCTTTTCAGTTGGCACCAATACATCTTCCAAATAATCTGAAAAACCATGTCGCTCTACTTCGCTTTCTATATAGCCTTTGATTTTATTCTCTTGACCACTAACAGCTCTTACTACGTACCACTTCTTTTCTAAAACTTCTGACATAGAGCTTGACTTAATTTAGAACGTTGTTAAAATATAATTTTATGACTTTACTAAAAACCGTATCAACTCCCCAGGTAGCCAAAGCAAAAAGGATAGAGAATACAGCGACCACAACCATTAGGTTTGACGACTCGGCCCTAGCAGGAAGCGTAACGTTATTTCTTAACTCCTCAACCGCTTCTTTTATATATGTAATCATTTCAATTAAATTTTTAACTTCTAAAGAAAGTTATCGAACCCCTTTTCTTATGCACGGGAGGAGAGACTCGAACTCCCGACACCTGGTTTTGGAGACCAGTGCTCTACCAACTGAGCTACACCCGTATAACATAGTACACCGGATATTAAAATCCCAAAAGCATACTCCCTTTTATTTACATCGAAAGGTATCCCGATTTAACATCGGGACACCCTTATGATGTAACACTATTTTAAACTATTGTTTAAGACTAAAGAATCTTAGTAACCTGACCAGCACCTACAGTTCTGCCGCCTTCACGGATAGCAAAACGAAGACCTTCGCTCAATGCGATTGGCTGAATCAACTCAACCGTGATAGTTAAGTTATCCCCAGGCATAACCATCTCAACACCACTTGGCAAAGAAATATTACCTGTAACATCTGTAGTTCTTACATAGAACTGAGGACGATAGTTGTTATGGAATGGCGTGTGACGACCACCTTCTTCTTTTTTCAATACATATACTTCAGCTTCAAATTTAGCGTGTGGCTTAACAGAACCTGGCTTACAGATTACCATTCCACGGCTAATTTGAGATTTTTCAATACCTCTTAACAAGATACCAACGTTATCTCCAGCTTCACCTCTGTCCAATATCTTACGGAACATTTCTACCCCAGTAATCGTAGAAGCTAATTTTTCAGCACCCATACCAATAATATCAACCGCGTCACCAGTATTGGCAACTCCAGTCTCAATACGTCCAGTAGCAACCGTACCACGACCAGTAATCGTAAATACATCTTCAACAGGCATTAAGAAAGGCTTATCAACATCACGTGTTGGCAACTCGATCCAGGCATCAACTGCATCCATCAACTCCATAACGGTATCTACCCATTTTTGCTCTCCGTTCAATGCACCTAATGCAGAACCGGCAATTACAGGACCATTATCACCATCATACTCATAGAAAGAAAGCAATTCCCTAACTTCCATTTCAACAAGCTCGATTAATTCTTCATCATCAACCATATCCACTTTATTCATGAATACAACCATTCTAGGGATACCAACCTGACGACCTAAAAGAATGTGCTCACGAGTTTGTGGCATAGGACCATCAGTAGCAGCAACCACTAAAATAGCACCGTCCATTTGAGCAGCACCAGTAACCATGTTCTTTACGTAATCCGCGTGACCTGGACAGTCAACGTGCGCGTAATGACGGTTTGCCGTAGAATACTCTACGTGCGATGTGTTGATCGTAATACCTCTTTCTTTTTCTTCTGGAGCGTTATCAATAGAATCGAAACTTCTCATTTCAGAAAGACCTGCGTTTGCCAATACAGTTGTAATAGCTGCAGTCAATGTAGTTTTACCGTGATCCACGTGTCCGATGGTACCAATATTTAAGTGCGGTTTGGAACGGTCAAATTTTTCCTTTGCCATGTTTAATGAATTTTAATCTTAGTTTATATTAGTGTACAAATTTATTCCTTAATTGAGCCAATGACGAGATTCGAACTCGTGACCTCTTCCTTACCAAGGAAACGCTCTACCCCTGAGCTACACCGGCGTAAAGTGTTGAATTCATCCTACGAACAACACAGAACGAATCTCTGCCTTCGCAGGAATGACCTACATGATAAACATGATAGAGCTAACCATATTACAATCCAAACAAAACCCTATCAAGGTCTTCAAAGCCATTTTCCAATAACAGCCCAAAGAGTCGTTATGAAAAAAACAGAGCGGGAGACCGGGTTCGAACCGGCGACATTCAGCTTGGAAGGCTGACGCTCT
>CAYGUY010000136.1:0-4963 GCA_964353165.1 uncultured Maribacter sp. | reverse complement strand
GGGAATTGACCTCGTTAGCTTAAGAAATTAATAGAGTTTCTTTATGTAGGGAATTATGCACAACGGTCTTCTATAAGAATAGTGGCGGTTTTAAGACCATAAACTTTTCAGTTTAGATGTTATTACTGTCTTTCGTTTTACCAGAATTTCCGCCATTATTTTTATAGGTTGTTACCTGCTGGCTTTTTACCCATTGTTTAATAACAGTATGTTTCCAGTAGCATCTTTACACCAATAACCATTCTCTGTTTCTTCATAAAAACCGATATTTTTTATTGCATTATGCAATCTTTCTTCACTATTAAATTGAATATGAAAGTGGCGCATTCCAGCGCTATCAGTTGGAGCTAAAGGTTTGTTGATACCGTGCCAAGAATTCAAGGCAATTCTATGTTTGTAGGGACCACCTGCCCCTAAATCGGCATACATAAATTGAGGTAAGTAATTAAAGGTGTTAAAACCAATGCTTTTATAGAATGCGTTCGATTGTTCTACATTATTGGCGTACAAATGTAAATGTCCTAAATAAGAATTTTCTGCAATGGATAAACTTGCGTTAGTATCGGTAACATCCGTTAATACTTCTTTAATATCTAGATAGTCTGAAGCACTTTTTATTGAACCATCACTATCTTCAATTTTTAACCCTTGATCTGTCACAACACGAACAAAACGTTCTGGGGTTTCTAAGGTAAACTCCAAGGTAATACCATCTGGGTCTTCTAAATAAATTGATTTAGACATCGTATGATCTACAGGAGAAAAGGGATAATTATTAACTAGTAAGCGTTGTGTCATATTAGCAAATGCGTTACGGCTTGGTGCGTGTATAGCAAAATGATACAAGCCACTATAGCCTTTAATACAACCAGTTTTGGCATTTTGATGTACCACTACAAGCGTCTGTTTTTCTGTCCCAAATTCTGCTGTGGTGTCAGTACTAGATCTAAGTCGCATACCGACTATTTTAGTCCAAAAAACAGTTGATTTTTCTAGACTAGTATTGTTTAAGTGAATGGCTCCAAAAGAGGCGTATTTTTCTTGGTCTTTAGGTTCTGTTGTCATAGTTGAAAATGCAAATGCAAGATTAGAAAAGGAATCCAAACCGATTAATGTTGAAACTCCTAATATGGATTGTATAAATTTCTTGCGTTTCATAAAAGGTAAAACATTTAATCGTGAACAAATTTAATGCCTACTGTAATTATACTAGAACTAAATGTTGTGTCTCTATCATACTGGAAAAATCGTAGATCTATAGTTTTAAGTCCATAATTCCATAAATGAGCTTTTGCAAAAATATCGGTATAAGAAACTCCTATTCCAAACTGATTTACATTGTATTGCGATAAGTCATAATCTGATGTATAAAAAGTCTCTGTGGATAATGCCGTCTGGTAAGGCCTAAAATAATCTGCCGCAGTCTGATTATAAAATCGATACGATGGGTAGATCGTAAATTTATCAGATATTTTAAACGGAACTTCTAAACTTGCTGTATGTGAGGTAATTCCCCAATCGTCAAAATAATAGCGATAAAAAGAGCGTAGGGTAACTTTTTCATTTAAGTACCAGTTAAGTCGACCTCCAATAGCTACTTTAAATCGAGTGTCTGGTAATTGTTCTATGGCATCTGCTAGTTGAAAATTATCTATAAAAGAGTCGGCTATGTCTGCAAAATAAACCCTTTGGAATGGCGTAGATAGTAGCCCGTCCTGCTGAATAAAATCTAATGATAAAGAACCCTGCATATTTTTAGTCAGAATTTGTGAAAACCCTAAACCAACTGAATATGAGTTTCTTCCAGTTTCTGTAAACTCATTAAAAATAGGTGCATAGTTACTGTTTCCTGTAATGGTGTTTTGTGTAAATAAAGAGTTATTAAGACCATCTCCTCCATTGCCAAAAGGCCTTAACTCCGTGGGGTAAATTGCAGTCCAAGAGTCAAGAAACACATTAGCAGAGATACTTAATTCTGTGTTTTTTTCATTAAAAAGTTTGGTATAGCTGCCGCCAAAGCCTAGCGAAAAGTAATCATACTCGTTTGCTATCGATACATTAGCAGACCAGATATCATTTCGGTCATCAGAACTATGCATATAATTACCAGAAATGCTAGACCAAACGTCACCACTAGATGCCCCAGACGAAGCTTGAAAAGGGTCTGCAGGACCATCATCAAATGCGCCAACATTACTAGAAGAGGCTGAAGTGTAGGCAGAAATACCCGCATCTATGGTTAATACATCATCATCATTCAATGGTATTGAGATAATGTATGTTGCCGTAAAATCGGTTAATTCTTCCGTGCCCAATCCACCACTAACGGCGGCATTGTCTCCACTTTGGGAGTAATAACTCGTTAAGAAATCAACTTCAGTAGTTTCTAAAACACGTTTTTTGTAGACACTAGTAGAGTCTTGTTGCGAGTACGCTTTCGCGAAAGCGAATACACATATCGTTATTATTATATTTTTCAATGCCATAAATTTTTAGTTACAGCCGCAGCCTCCGCCAGTTTTACCTCCATTTGCACCTGCCGCTGCTTCTCTATAAGAATGCATTGTAGTTACATTTTTGTCACATTTCTTATCTGCAAGAGCCATATCTGGGTCGTTAATATTTACTTTTTCATATTCTTTTACTACTACGCAACTGCATAAAAATGTGCCAATGAAGGTGAGTAAGACCAATTTCTTTATCATAATTTATCGATTTCAATATTTGTTGAAGTAGAGATGTTTCCCATATCATCAATGATGATACATTCTATATTTGGTAGTTGATTGATGCGGTCTAACCCAGCTTCCTTTCCCATTACAAAAACCGAAGTTGCTAAGGCATCTGCTAATTCCGCTTGGGGAGCAAAAATTGTGACACTTATAATACCGCTTGACGGATAACCCGTTCTAGGATCGATTATATGGGTATACCGCTTCCCATTAAATTTTACATATTTTTCATAATTACCGGAAGTAACCACAGCACCAGTATTTATAGGTAGTAAAGCAAAAGCTTTCTCTTTGTTTAAAGGGTTTGTAATAGCAACTTTCCAATCTTCGCCATTCGGCTGTTTTCCCCAAGTATTCATATCGCCAGAAGCATTTATAATGCCCGAAGAAACTCCTTTTGAAATTAGTAGTGTTTTTGCTTTATCTGCTGCATACCCTTTACCTATGGCTCCAAAACCTATTTTCATCCCTTTAAATGTTAAGAAAACCGTATTATTTTCTGAGTCGAGGATAATATTGTGATATCCTACTTTGGAAACAGAAGCGGTAATTTCTTTTGCACTTGGCATTATGGACATACTACCGTCAAATTTCCATATCCTATCCATTGATGCATAACTAATATCAAAGGCTCCATCTGTTAATTTTGAGATGCCTATAGAACGTTCTATGAGTTCAAATAATTCACGGTCAACTTTTACAGGTGCAATGCCTGCATTTTTATTAATGGCAGAAGTTTGTGATGAAGCATCCCAAGACGAAATTAATTTTTCAATTCTTGAAATTTCTGCTACAGCAGTATCAATATATTTGTTTGCTTGTATAGAATCATTTGCAACAACAGTAATATCAAAGCGACTTCCCATTAGTTTAAGTGTGCGCTTATAGGGTATTTGTCCCATAGATGAGACAGAGATGAAAAGAAAAAGGATGTAGGTAAGGTGTTTCAATTTATTTTATAAATTTATTTAGTTCTTTTATAAAGTTTTCTGGCGTCGTTTTTTTGTAGCTTGTTTGTCCTAGTACTTCCCCTTTACTGTCTAGTATTACTACAAAAGGGAAAAAACCTTGTTTGTTGTAGGTTTCTGCTAGTTCCTTGTTGGCTGCTGTTTGTTTTTGAGAAAGTGCATTTTTCTTTTTTCTAGGAAAATCTGCCTGAAGCATTATGTAATGGTCTTTCGCATAAGTTTTAAAGTTCTCAGTACTCCAAATTTCACGATCTAATTTGATACACGGTGCACACCAATCAGAACCTTGAAAAACAAGAATAATAGGTCTGTTATTTTTAGAAGCTTCTTTTTTTGCAGCTGTGAAATCTGTTTCCCAATCTTGGGCTTGCACAATATGGATTGTAAAAGCAAGTATTAAAAATGTAAATAAGGTGCTTTTCATTATGAAGTGATTATTTTTTTAAAAAAGTACTGTTTCCAAATCCTATAGATTTGTAATAGTATAACAGGTATAAAATGGAATAGTGCGGCAACAGGACTTTTTTCTGGTCCTTGCAATCCTAAAAGAGCCCAATGCGTAAAAGCTAGTATTGCAGCTAGATATACCCATTGCTGCAATTTTTTCCACGATTTCCCCATTTTTCGTATTGCAGCATTTGTACTGGTCATTGCTAGTGGAATGAAAATAAAAAATGCAATCCATCCCGTAAAAATGGCAACATTTGAGAACTCACTAACTAATGTTTTAAAAGGATACTCTAGAACATAAAAAATAGTGTGTAATAAGGTATAGGAGAAAGCCGCCACACCAAAAAAGCGACGGTTTCTTATCAACCATTTTGCTATTTTGCTTTTTGGGAATAATAGCCTAATAGGCGTTGCAATAAGGCTAATGATTAACATACGACCAGCAAACTCGCCAGTAATATGCATTACCATTGCGTAATCTATTTCTTCTCCAAAATAATTTATGGTAAGCATTGTTCCAGGTATGGATAAAATAAACCATAAAATATACTTAGAAGTTAAGAATGTTTTGATGCTATTCATTAGCCTTAATTATTTAGCTTTTAGGTAGGATAGGCGCTTTTTTACTTCGGCCCCAAGCAATGAATAGGGCGATAAGAAGTATAACAACATTCATTCCCACAGATTCATATTCGCCTCTAGAAATGTGAAATATGGCTGCTGCTACCATAAGTGCTGCTGTACCATAAGCTGCGTACACTGTAAGTTGCGGCTTTATCCTTAAAATAGCTGGTAATAGTAAACCTAAACCAC
>CAYGUY010000135.1:0-5010 GCA_964353165.1 uncultured Maribacter sp. | reverse complement strand
CAGCGGACTGGCAACCATAAGCAGGATTACACTTGCTGCGTAAAGGCCCCAAAAAGAAATGATTTTTACATCTTGGGGGTTTTTCGTATTATATACAATGTTTACTTTTTCCCCTATATTATAGGCAGGCGGACTACTTTTAACCGAACCGGTAAAATTTACTAGCTCCTGTGACCGATTTTGAAACTCGAATATTGGCGCATATAAGGTTGATTTTTTTCCTCTAGAAGTTTCGTACGCCACTACATTTGCCACAGTACGTATACCTTTGTTCAGTAGATGCTGACTTTTTTGATATTGCCGCCACGATAGATACCCCAGAAAGGAACCCAATGCGAACAACAGGAAATAGAAGAGTATCCAAAGCTGCATTTTTTTACGGGTCATTTAAGGTTAACGTTTGTATCGTCTGTTGTTTCGTACTCTGCTACCTATGTAAAAAGCAATGGCAATCAGCATCCCAATGGGAAGCATTAAATCGCTGTTTAAAAAGTTTAAAATTTCCATAATACTATGTTACTTGTTTTTAAAACGGTATCGTTCTAGCTTTAGTATCAAAATAAAGCACTACGTTTACTTGTGCAGTCGTTTAAAAAGGATATTCTTAACTATTTTTCTTCGTCTTCCTTATAATCGTGTAATAGTTCAAGGAGTTTTTGAGAGTCGTTCAATATATCTTCTGTTTTCCATATCACTTCCTTTGGAGTCCGACTTTCCGAATTTTCCTTCGTGTTGAGCCATTTAAAAATCTTGTCGTTATTTAGGTATAAGCGGTTTTCGATGATTTCTGTTTTTTCTATGTCGAATACCTCGGTAACACCCATTTCATCTGCTAGTTTTTGGTCAAAATAAATGGGCGCATTGTAGCGGTGATAGGTTTCCAGAACAAATATTAGCTGCTGCTTATTAAAGTAATAGTCCCGAATTTGTTTGCCTGTCTCGCCCAAAAGTGTAGAAGAAATTTTTTGGATGCTATTGTTTTTATAGTAACCTGTAGTTTCGCCACCCTCGGTAGACATGTCAAAAACTGGAGCAGTTTTCATCTGATATGTAGGCAATTCTTTTTGTATTTGGTCATAAACTAGCCTAATTTCTCTGGTACTTTGTGCATTTGTTACACAAACTGAACTTAGGATTAGTACACCTAGAAAGAAATGGATGTTGCGCATCACTATTTATTTTTTCTTGAATTTAGCCAAGGCATTTTTCGTAAATACCGATAGCACCAAGCTACCCGTAATTTTTGCTCTTTCCTTTAATAATACATCCCAGTGGTCGGTATTGTTCCAAAGTACTTTTTTCCATTCCATTAATGCAGATGGATTGTAAGTCGATAGTTTTTGTATGAAGAAATCAACTTCGGTATCTAGGTCTTCTATATTTTCAAAAACTCTGGCATACAGCCCTTTTTCTTGTGCCCAATAGGCATTTTTCCATTCGGTCGCAGCCAGGGAGAGTTCGGAAATTGCAGCTGTTCCTATTTTACGCTCTACTGCCGGAGCAATTACCAATGGTGCGATACCAATGGAAAGTTCCGATAGTTTTATCGATGCGCCTTCAACGGCGAAAGCATAATCACAGGCGGAAATCAATCCAACTCCACCTCCAACGACCTTACCTTGAACCCGACCTACGATTATCTTTTTACAGCGGCGCATGGCATTGATGACGTTGGCGAATCCGCTAAAAAAAACCGTTCCCTCTTCCAGATTGGAGACCTGCATCAATTCATCGAAAGAGGCACCCGCACAAAAGGTTTTCCCCCCTTCGGATTTTAGTAAGATAACGGTAACAGCATCGTTTTCGGAAAGGGTATCCAACTCAGCCGTTAACCTATTCAACAGTTCTATGGTAAATGAATTACTGGCAGGATGGCCAAACTCCACTGTGGCTATTTGATTCTCTATTTTGGTATAAAGGCTACCGTTGGGTCTGTTCGTTGTCATGTGATTCAGGTTTGTGATTGTGGCTTAAAGGTAAGGACTTGTGCAGAAAGTTCAAGTTCAAGTACAAAAGCAAAAACATATACAAGGTTTAAATTTTTCATCTATCATCCCACTACGCACTACGCACTACGCACTACCCACTAAACCTAAAACAGCGGACGAAATTTTTTACGAAACTTCCAAACGAGTGCACCTCCTCTAATAAGCATCCACACCGTAAATGAAATCCAAATCCCGGTAAGGTTCCATTCCATATATTTTCCAAGTAACAGCATGGGTACAAAACCTAGAAAAGTAGCGGTAAGTAATGTGTTTCTTAAATAGCGCATTTCTCCAAGCCCTTTGAACAAACCGTCCAGCACAAAGGCAACCGTATTTACGGGGAGCCCAAGGATTACAATAAAAAATATACCGTAAAATGCGTCCAAGACGATTGTCTCCTTTGAAAATAGTAAGCCGATAGGGTAGTAGAATACAAATGCTAGAACCATCAAAATAACACTAACAATCATGCCGTAGGTGACTATTTTTTTTGATAGCTCCCATAGTCCTTTATAATCTACAGCACCCAATAACCTGCCTCCCATAATATTTCCTGCTGCACCATATCCGTCAATAAAAAAGGCCGAAAATAGCCAGATATTAATAGCGATGGTGTGGGCGCCTATATAGTGGTCTCCCATCGCCGTCGCCTCTCGTACGGCAAGTATTAGCGCAGTGTTCAAGGCTATAGCACGAACAAATAAATTAAGGCTCATGACCACCAAACGACCTAGTTCTGGATGAATGGGGAAGGTGAACTTAAGGCTGATATCTGTTTTTGTAATCAATAGTATAAAGGCCATTATGGCCATAACCCCTTGAGCCATTAAACTCGCATAGGCAGCGCCTTCAAGATACATTGGTTTTATCCATCCTTCTACGCCAAAAACCAGCATAAAGTCCAGAACTACGTTCACTATGGCACCAACAATTGCAATCATCATGGGCCAATAGGTGTTTTGCAGCCCCCTAAAAATACCCATCACGGCAAATACGAATAAGGTTAACGGAAAGCCCCAAACCCTAATGGAATAGTAACTTATACAATACTGTAATATTTTACCCGATGCGTTCAACAGTTCAAAAATCTCATCAACGATAAAAATTGTAGACAGTAAAATAGCAATGCTTAGCCCAATATTCAAATAGATGGCTTGAGCTGGTAAGGATTTCACATCCTCCAATTTACCGGCACCGAGGTATTGTGAAATAATGGCTGAAATAGCACTGCGTGTCTGTCCTAAAATCCAAATGAGCATGGATAAAAAGGAACCTACGATTCCCGCAGCGGCCAAGGATTCTAATCCGTCTACGGGTATATTTCCAACAATCGCCGTATCGGTTATAGATAAAAGAGGTTCTGCTATCCCTGCAATAGTAGCCGGAATAGCCAACTTATTTATCGTCTTAAGATTGATGGCAGTACTCAATTAGGGCAGTTATAAGATAAGTTCATAACAATGAAACGGATGTTTGCTTTGCTTTGGAAAATAGATATTCTCTAATTTCAGGTATCCCCGTTTTTCGTAAAAGTGTTGGTTACGTTTATTTTGGCTAAAGGTATCCAATCGTACCGAGTTAAATTGTTTGTTTCGTGCGTGATTTTCTCCAAAATCCATGAGCTGCCGTGCAAAGCCCTGTCCTTGATATTCTGGGTGAACTGCTAGGCGATGTATATACAGATTTGCATCGTTTTTTGTTGACCATGAAACACTTTTGTATTCTTCATCCATAACTACGGATAGCACAATGCAGCCTATTAATGCCTCATTTAGTTTTAAGACATACAATTCTTTACGTTCTACATCCGTTATAAATTGCTTTTCGTTAGGATATTCTGTGGTCCATTGGTAAATACCGTTCGCCTCCATATATAAGCGACAAGCATTTGTTAACTTTAGAATATCTGGAATTTCGGATATCTTTGCCAATTCAATCATAAAAGGAATTCAATTATATTGTAAATTTAGAGTAATAATCAATAAACGAATTATGACTAATATTCTTGTTCCTATCGGGACCTCTCCAGACGCATACGAAACCTTACAATATGCCATAGATTTTGCTTTGGATTTTGGCGCAAATGTCTATGTGATAGAGGTGTTCAGTGCACCTGCTAAAACAGGCACCTTGGCCAATGTATCCGAAAAGATTGCGGAGAGCGGAAAAGAACGCTTAAAAGGGGTAATCGCCAAAACGGACCAAAAAAATACGGACATCAAAGTAGTTACCTATGAGGGCGATTTGGTAGATGGTCTTAATGATATTGACAAGGAAATAGGGGTAGATTTGATTATCCTAGCCCCGCGCAGTACCGATATTCGAGAGGAGCTTTACTTGGGAAGTACGTCCGGGGGCATCGTAAAACGAACCAACATCCCAACCTTGGTTGTTCCCAAGGGTACCCAATATCGCAGTTTTAAGAATGTATTGGTAGCCTTTAAGTCGGGCATTTTAAAGCGGAAACGTATTTTGGATCCTTTGTCCGCTATCGTTGGTAAGCATAAAGCTAAAGTAAACTTACTTTTGGTAAAGACACCAGGTTACTCGGATGATGATTTAAAGATAAACACCGCCTTAATGGATATGAGTTCGCAGCTTACCATAACGGAAAACGCTACTACATATCAAGGGGTTTTAGAACATTTTAGGTCCCAGCAACCAGATTTGCTGTGCGTTTTTAGACGCAAACGAGGATTTTTCAAAAAGCTATGGGAAAAAAGCACCATTTTAAAGTCAGAGTTTTCGGCACCTGTTCCCGTATTGATTTTAAGCGTTAAGAAAGATTAAGATTTCTTTGTTAGCTTGGTAAAAAGTAGTTCCTTTGCCGCTCGTTGGGGATTAGCTCAGTTGTTTTGAGCGTCCCGAAATGGTTCTGGAAGGTCACGTTTTAGAGTCCGGTATAATAAAAGAGTGATAGGGGGATTAGCTCAGTTGGCTAGAGCGCTTGCCTGGCAGGCAAGAGGTCACCGGTTCGAATCCGGTATTCTCCACCAGTAAACATAAGGCTTCAAGAGTTTTT
>CAYGUY010000134.1:0-5096 GCA_964353165.1 uncultured Maribacter sp. | reverse complement strand
AAGGGTATCATTGAGAATGCATCAAATTTCAAAGCCTCTAATTTTTCTAAGGTAGTTGATTTTCAAACCTTTAGCGAACGACTTGAAAAAAATACAGTCCCTGTCAGAAAATTGAATTGGGTAAAACCGTTCTTGCGAATTGCAAGCGTCTTTGTAGTCGGTCTAGCGCTTTCATATTTCTTCCTTTTTAATCGGGATGTTGAGATTCAGACCCTTGCTGGCGAAAAAACAACTATAGAATTACCAGATGCTTCTACCGTGGTGGTAAACGCTTTATCTGAAATAAGCTATTCCAAGGATAAGTGGAAGGATGAAAGAAAAGTTCAGTTAGAAGGGGAGGCCTTTTTCAAGGTCGCCAAAGGTGCCAAGTTTGATGTGGTTACTTCTGAAGGAATTGTTAGCGTAGTAGGAACGCAATTCAATGTGAAGCAACGTGGCGAATATTTTGAAGTCAAATGTTTCGAGGGCATAGTAAAAGTTACATCGCAAAATACATCGGAGCTGCTAAAAGCAGGTGATAGCTATCGCTTTTCGAACGGAACAGCTTTGTTAGGAAAAACGGTTTATCAAAACCCGCAATGGACGAAAAACGTTAGTAGTTTTGAACGTGTATCACTAACAGAAGTGATTGCGGAACTTGAACGACAGTACAATGTGAAAGTCCGAATGGAAAATGTAGATGCCGACCGTCTTTTCACAGGCGGATTTGTACACGATAGCCTTGAAAATGCCTTGAAATCAATTAGCGAACCTTTGAATTTGGGATATAGCATAGAATCAACAAACACAGTCAGAATTTATGCGGTTGATAAATGATTTCGGCCAGCCCTTTAGTGAAACGTATGCGGTCACAAATAATATTACTCTTCTTACTTTGTAATTTCACAAGTGTTTTTGCACAAGATTCTCCTTCAGCTAAGCCGCTGATTGAAGTTTTGAAAGAGCTACAAACTCGTTTTGGTTATCAGTTCAATTATGCCTCAGAAACCATTGATGATTTAAGAATCGTTCCGCCTTCAAAAGAATTGACTTTTGATGAATCCCTTAACTTTATTGAGGAGCGTACAAAATTGATTTTCGCAGTTCTTGATAATAAAATTGTTTCCGTCAAAAAACCTGACTTACAACTCTGCGGATACCTCAAAGATAAAAACACACGAGAACCTATTATAAACGCAACAGTTCAAGGAAGCAAAAATTCAACGCTTACAGACCAAAACGGATACTTTGAGATAAAACTTTATACCGAAAATGAACTTCTAGTCATACGGCATATCGGCTATAAAAGATTGGAGAGAAGCTATCAATTTTTCAAAGAATATACCTGTGGTAACATTTATTTAGTACCAGATGAAGTACAATTGGCCGAAATCGTGCTCTCTGATTTTTTGATAAGAGGTATAGACAAACTCAACGACGGTTCCTTTAAAATAGATTTTGACCGATTCAGTATTCTACCAGGATTGACCGAGACCGATGTGCTGCAATCTGTTCAGGCTTTTCCGGGCGTTCAGAGCATCAACGAAACGGTATCTGATATTAATATTAGAGGTGGTACAAACGACCAAAATTTGATACTTTGGGATGGGATAAAGATGTATCAATCGGGACATTTTTTCGGTCTTATTTCCATGTACAATCCCCAGATAACACAAAAGGTCAGCCTACGAAAAAACGGGACGCCAGTTTCTTACACGGATGGGGTTTCAGGTACCATAGCCATGGAAACGGACAGGGAAATTACTTCTAAATTTCAAGGAAATGTAGCCTTTAATTTTTTGGATGCCAATGCTTTTGCAGACGTTCCATTAGGTGAAAAATCTTCATTACAGGTCGCCGCTAGAAAGGCCATCAGTAATTTTGTGGAATCGCCTACCTATACTTCTTATTTTGATAGGATTTCACAGAATACCGAGGTGGAATCGAATGCGGAAGCCAATTCCGATTTAGAATTTGATTTTTATGACCATTCGTTGCGCTGGTTGTACGAGCCTACTGAAAAAGATGAAATACAGTTGAACTTTATCAACTCCAATAATGAACTGGTATTCAACGAAAATGGAACTATAAACGGAATCGAAGAATCAAGAAGAAGTAGTGTGGCTCAAAACAGTATTGCGGGTGGGTTGCAATATCATCGTACGTGGACCGACCGCTTAAGTACTAATTTGCATATCTATGAAACGGATTATACCCTGAAGGCCATCAACGCCAACATTTTAGATAACCAACGATTTTTACAAGAAAATTCGGTTTCTGAAACTGGGGTAAAATTACAAGGTTCGTATCAACTAACAGAACAATGGCAGGTGCAGGGCGGCTATCAGTATGTGGACACCAAAGTGAGAAACCTCGATGATATTGATGACCCCCAGTTCACAAGACTAGATGGAGAAGTGCTTAGTACCCACGCTGGGTTCTCGCAGTTGGGCTATATTTCGAAAGATAGGATGACCACTTTCAATGCTGGAGTGCGATACAACTATCTTGACAAGTTTAAAAAACAACTATGGGAGCCACGTCTTAGCTTTAACCAACGCTTTTTACGTTCATTCAACCTAGAAATATTAGGAGAGTTTAAACATCAGAACACGTCGCAAATCATCAATTTTCAAAATGACTTTTTGGGTATTGAAAAGCGAAGATGGCGCTTGTCCAATGATGCAGAAATTCCGGTTATTATGGGTAGGCAAATATCAGCAGGACTAAGTTATAGTGCTAACGGATGGCTAGTAAACACAGTCGGCTACTATAAAAACGTTAACGGCATAACAACATCAAGTCAAGGCTTTCAGAACCAATATGAATTCGAAACGGCCAATGGCAGCTATGATGCTATAGGGATGGATTTATTAATTAGAAAACAATTCAAAAACGTGAATGCCTGGCTGAGCTATTCCTATCTATCAAGTGATTATACATTTGAATCTCTGCCAGACACTAGCTTTCCGAATAATTTGGAAGTCATGAATAGTATCACAATGGGTTCTACATATACCACACCACATTTCTTATTTTCCGCAGGTTTGAACTGGCATTCAGGAAAACCCATTACGAGACCTATTTCGGGTAATGAGGTATTGGGCAATAACATCAACTATGGGACGGTAAACGAAGAAAGATTAGATTATTATATGCGTGTCGATGTATCTGCCATCTACCAGTTTAAATTGAAAGGCACCAGTAAGGTAAATATAGGTGTGTCCGTTTGGAATCTTTTGGACAAGGAAAATACCATCAATACTTTTTATAGGTTGAGCGCGCTTGGAACAGCTGAAGAAGTTGAACAAAATTCATTAGGCATTACGCCTAATGCCGTATTTCGGGTTTATTTTTAAATGTTTCCGCAAATTGCACGTACATATGAAGTAATTAAAAGTGGTACAAAATGACTATTTTAAAAATACAATAAATTGTATGTTTAATAGGACTTATAATTTTATAAATATACATACCGTTATTCTACCCTATCTATCAATTATTAGCAATAATACTTCCTAAAACAGAATAAGGTTAATCCCAATTTGTTTAGATTTATGTTAAATTTTAACTGAAAAAGAAGAAAATTTCAAAAGTGTACACAAACTGTGCATTGTCAAAAAAGAAAAAGGCCTCACATCTGTGAAGCCCCGTCTTTACTGGTGGAGAATACCGGATTCGAACCGGTGACCTCTTGCCTGCCAGCAAGAGGATACGCATACCAAATAGAACCACATCTATTCATAACTAATTATAAATCAGTATTTTAATTTATTATGGTTTTGTTTGATATCAAAGAAAACCATCTATTTGCGTGCAAATTGCGTGCAAATTTTTTTTACCTTTATTGAGATGAATACCAACATAAAGCTTTCCTTAGATACACGCAGGAAGAAAAAAGATGCCTCCTACCCTGTTATTTTACGATTGACTCATTTTCGTAAAACAACATCTATTAGCTTAGGGCAATCTATACAAAAGGAGTTTTGGGATACTAAAAATGAGAAGATAAAAAGAGCCTATAAAGGTACTTCATCCGTTAGTAAGTTGAATAATCAACTATTGAAAGAAAAAACCGGAGCCGTAGATATAATTAATGACCTCCATGAAAAAGATGAGCTAAACTATTTATCAATCTTACAGCTCAAAAGTAAGATTGTGAAAACTGCTTCATTTGATTCATTTTTTGAATTTAGTAAGAGTATTGTATTAGATCTGAAGAAGGCAGAGCGTTTTGGAAATGCGAACACGTACTACGCTGTAATTAAGGTATTGGAAAAATATACTGGAGGACATGATATCAAATTCAATGAAATAAATTATGATTTTCTTAAAAAATTTGAAAGCTGGCATTTTTCTAGAGGTAATTCTGTAAATGGCCTTTCAGCCTATATGAGAACGATAAAAGCGATTTTAAACAGAGCCATTAAAGCTGATGTTATTTCCTTGGATGCTTATCCCTTTACTCATTATAGAATTAAAACAACTCCAACCGAAAAAAGAGCACTTGATATTAAAAGCATTAAATCTATAATGCTTTTAGAACTGGAAGAAACCAATAGTCTGTTTCATTTTAGAAACTATTTCTTAGCCTCATATATGCTCTATGGAGTTTCATTTATGGACTTGGCTTTTTTAAAAGTTGAAAATATAATTGATAACCGCATTAAGTTTCAAAGGAAAAAAACATCCAAACCTTATGATATAAACATAACGTCACCGCTTATGGCGATACTTTCGTTTTACCTTAAGACCAAGCGAAAATCAGATTTTATATTTCCGATAGTGAAAAGAGATACATTTGAACTTCAATACAAGGATGTATTATGGGCTCGAAAGAGATATAATAAAGGTTTGAAAGAGATTGCAAAAAAATGCGATATAGAGCAAAGGTTGACCTCCTATGTATCTCGCCATAGTTTTGCGACCCAAGCCATGTTACAAGATGTTCCTTTACAAGCTATTTCAGCTATGCTTGGTCATAATCGTTTATCCACCACTCAAATATACCTTAAGTCTTTGCCGAATGAGATATTGGATGGATACAATAAAAAGTTGACAGAAATATAAGGTTGTTTTAAGCTTGCCCCCAAATCTTACCATAACTTGACTGCGCA
>CAYGUY010000133.1:0-5199 GCA_964353165.1 uncultured Maribacter sp. | reverse complement strand
CAAAAGTTACGATCAAAGAATAGGTGAAAGAACCATCGACCACGTCTCTACTGGCTCTAGGCGGTTTTCCGATAAATTTTGTCTTGGCGTATGCAGAATTATCCAAAAAAGTACGCAACGATGTTTCAAAAGCTTTTTGGTCTTCGGCACTATCCGGATTTTTTAACCAAAAATATACGGTGTGGGCAAAATTAGAATCAAATTCGTTCATAGTTTCGTTTGTTTGGCCTATTGATGTTACAACGGACAGTAAAAATACTAAAGTTATTATTGCTCTCATTTGGATGAAATATTGGTTAAAGGGTTTAAATAAAAAAACATATCATAAAAATAGGACACTATCCCTTTGCATACTAATAGCGAAAGCACCTAGGTTGCCCCTAAGGGAAAATAATTCTTGCAACTGAAAACGGATACTTCCAAAAACGATTATTTCTGCAAACGTTTCTTTTGCTCCTCCGTAATGTTTAAGGCCGAGTAATCCAATTTCCAACCGATCGTCTCCACAATTTGTTCAATGAGCAATACGGTTTGCAAGGCTTCTTTACGAGCGGTTTCCATAAGGCCACTTTCCGGAATTTTTTCCAAAATATGCTTTTTGGCCTCTTGGTTCAATGTCGTTAGGTCATTTGGGGTAAAAGTGTTGAACATACCATTTTTAATATCGTAAAAATCCAATTCTGGCTGAATGGACAATACTTCGGGCTGTGGAAAACTTGTCAATATAATTTTCTTTTTTCCATCGTCTGCATGCATTAATATTTTTTGCAGATCGTAGCCTATTTGGGCTTTGGCTTTTATCACTATCAAGGCCTTTTTCTTACTTATTACCAAGCTTAAAAAACGCTCCCTAGTATTTTCATATTTATAAATTTCGGCAAAATCGCCCTCGACCGATATCAATTTACATACGCTTCTGATTTTCTCCAGCAATACGGTAGACTGATGGTTGGTTAGTTCCTTGTTCTTTTTCTTCCTGAAAAAAGAAAACAACCAGTACATGATAATTGCACCTAATATGAGGCCAAGAAACAGTTCAAAAATGCTATCCATGCTGTAAAGTTAGTGAGAAAGAAAAATATTAGTGTTTTATTTTATAAAGAACTGGCCTACTAGGACTCGCATCATTTTCAAAAGGAGCTACTTGCAAATTTAAGAAATAGCTACCGTCGACAACGGAATTGGGCACGTAAATAAACTCGGTTATCGTTGCACTGTAACGAATAGTGGCGTTCACATTCCAAAATGCCTTGTGCGCCAAAAGTGCCCCGTTGTCTTTTTCCTTATCAACAGATGGTAAGTCGATAAGCAAATGCTCCACCCCTATTTCTACCAGAAACTGTGCCGCTTCTTCCATCAAATATGGTGGATTTGTATGCGCATACTGTCGAGAAATCTTTGAATTCGTATTAGGTAACGTACGTATAATTAATGCTTCTGGCCTAATGTCGCCTAGTGCATACTGCAACTGCTTTTTAGTAATGATAAAATCGGCACCCCTCTTTCCCGGAGCAATGGTAATCAATTCTGATAAAAAGAAATATTGGTTCAACTTTTCGTTGATAGAGACAAAATCACGTGTGATATGCCCTACACATTCCGTATGGGTGCCATGGGCATGCGGATTAAACCAGATATCATTAAAATTGGTACTGGCGCCTTCCGCTATGCTTCCTACAAAATCACCATCTTTATGCGGCATTATCTTTGGGTGGTCTACATACCAGGCGTTAACATTACTGGCATCTCCACGCAGGGCCATAGAGATATCCAATGGTTTGGCTAGGTTTATTTCATACTCCTTTTTATTGTGCCTTATGATTGCTTTCATAATACGAGGTCTTATTTAAATTTACTTCAAATTAATCATGAAGAGGTCAGCAGCAATACCATCTGCCAAAAACTTACCTTTATTCGTCGTTAAAAGCAAATCTGCATCTATGTACAAGAGATGCTGTTCTATAAATTTATCGGCTTGCAACATTAAATACTCTTTGTATTTCTCCCCAAATTCCAATTGCACCTTACGGAGCGAAACACCCCAAACGGTGCGAAGTCCGGTCATAACATATTCATTGTACTTGTCGGTCCTTGAAAGTACCTCGATCTCCATCGGTAAAACACCTTTATTCAAAGACTTTATATACTTTGGGTTATTATTGATGTTCCAACCCCGTCTATGCCCATCAAAAGAATGTGCAGACGGCCCTATCCCAATATACTTTTTCTGTTGCCAATAGGCAGAATTGTTCTTGGAGAAATAACCAGGCTTCCCAAAACTTGAAATCTCATAGCAGGAATATCCCGCAACTGTTAGCATCTTGTTTAAAATGTCAAAATGCGCCTGTGCCACTTCATCCGCAGCGGGTATGACCAAACCTTTTTTGATAAAATCGAACAAGGCCGTTTTGGGTTCTACCGTAAGTACGTAGCTCGAAATATGGGGAACACCAAAGGACAGGGCTTTTTCTATATTCGCCTGCCATCGTTCCTCGCTCATGTTAGGCATTCCATAAATAAGATCTATGGAAATATTATCAAAATGCCGCGTCGCCATAGCCAATGATTCAGCAGCTTCTTTTCCGGAATGTGCCCTGTTCATCAGTTTCAAATCCTCATCAAAAAAAGATTGTATTCCAATACTCAAACGATTAATAGGACTCTTTGCTAATTGTAAAATCTTCTGCTCGGTCAAATCATCCGGATTTGCTTCAAGCGTTATTTCAGGTGCTGGGGACACCTGGTAGTTCTCGTATACGGCAGCTATTAACTGTTCAATCTCCGCCGTATCCAATACGGACGGAGTTCCCCCACCAAAATAAATGGTTTCCACTGTGATATTTTTAAACTCCTCCTTTCGGAGCTTCAATTCTTCACAGAGGGCTAAAACCATAGCTTCCTTTTTACCCATGGTCGTTGAGAAATGAAAATCACAGTAATGACAGGCCTGTTTACAGAAAGGGATGTGGATGTAGATACCGGACATTTTTTAGTATTCAGTTAGCAGTTACAGTAGGCAGTCATTCTACTTTGACCCCAAATTTAACTGGGTTATTAATCATGTAATTTATTAGCTTTCCTACTTCTTCACTCTCTTTAATCAATTCATTAAAAGTCTCCTCTTCTATATATTTACATTCCTTAGCAAACTCCAACCAGGTTTGTGTTTCAGCGTTTTCAGCATCGCTATCTGTAAGCTTACTAATGAAATGTTTAGGATATTTTCTCTTTCTATATGACTCAGAAATATTTGCACTAACACTACGAGAAGACCTCCGAATCTGGTCGATTAAGGAGTATTTTTCTTCTCTTGGAAACGATTTAGATAAGTCAAATATCTTCATCGCAAGCCCAAAGGATTTTTTATAAGCCAATAAATCACGAAAACTCATATAATTAAATTTAACAACTGTAAACTGCTACTGCTACTGAAAAATGCGAACTATTTTACTTTACCGGGATTATTTTTGATATAGGAACCCCAGCCAGAATAACTCTTACCAACCTCAATACGCCCTTCATTATAGAAATGGCATACTGCGGCCGCGAGTCCGTCTGTACTATCTAAGTTTTTGGGCAGGGTCTTTAGGCCGAGAAGACTTTGTAGCATTTTTGCGACCTGCTCCTTACTGGCATTTCCGTTACCGGTTATAGCCATTTTTATTTTTTTGGGAAGGTACTCCGTAATAGGGATTTCACGCGACAGTCCAGCGGCCATGGCAACCCCTTGTGCCCTACCAAGTTTTAGCATAGATTGTACATTTTTGCCAAAAAATGGGGCCTCTATGGCAATTTCGTCCGGGTGATAGGTATCTATGAGTTCTATAGTGCGCTCAAAAATGAGCTTTAGCTTCGTGTAGGGATCACTGTATTTTTGAAGGAGCAATTCGTTCATTTGAATGAACTCCATCTTCTTGCCCACTACTTTAATAAGGCCAAAACCCATAATCGTAGTGCCAGGATCTATGCCCAATATTATTTTTTCGTTTGCCAATTTTTACTACTTGGTGTTTAATTGAATAGGGATCCTAAACTTGGTTCTTACCGGAATACCTCTTTTGAGGGCCGGGGTAATCTCTGGAACCGTTTTTAAACTCTGTGTTACAATACCCTCAAATTCTGGCATTTGTTTTAGAATAAATCGGTCTTTTTCTATTTCCAATATTTCTATTTCCCCTTCCGTATCGATTACAAAGATAACGGCTATAGTAGGGTTATCATCAGAATCTACAATAAATTCAAACTCGTTTAGGGTTTCCTCAAAGTGTGTCGTTATCTTTTGCTCAAAACATTGGCGCTGAACTTCTTTTGAAGCTGTTTCATCACAATCTAAAAAAAGGGGATAGGTATCTATGGTATTCCAATCTATTTCCCGAAGTTCGGAATCGATTAATTGCTGCGTTCTTTTTTCCTTCGATTCAAAGAAATTACAAGAACACAGGCTAAAAGAAACTAAAACGATTAAAAAACGCCTCATTATGCCGAATCTAAAGCGAAAATTACGAATTTTTAATCAGTACGCTCCTTGGCATTATGTATTTGTTCCTTGAGCTCTGCTATCCTTTTTTTAGCGGTCTCGGAAAAGTAAGGCACCGTTGCCCCAAAACGGTCCAAATACCGTTCGTAATACCTCAACTTTACCTTTGGGTCTTTGTAATACCGGTCTGTTAACGCGCATAGTCTATAGTAAAGCATGCCATCGTTCGGGTCTTCCTTCACCGCTAATTGTAAATACTCCAGAGCCAATTGTAAATCGTCTTTTTCACGAGCCAATCCGGACAATGCCATATACCCTTTTGCCAAAACAGGCCTTTGAATTTCCATTCCTTTTTTTACAAATAGTTCGGCGGAGTCCACTTGTTTGTTCTTGCTGTAGGTTTCCGCCAAAGCATAATAATAGTCCGAATTTGTATCGTTGAATTTCAATAGTTCCCCATACGCTGCTTTGGCCTTTTCAAATTCCCATTCCTTGTAATAACTGTGAGCTAATTTTTCATAAACGTACTCCTTTTGTTCTCCCAAGGCCAGCACCTTTTCCAACCAAGGAATAGCATCTGAAAACCGAGCATCGTTATAATAGACCAGTGCTTTTAAATTCACCAAAGCCACATCGTTTTCGTAGAAACGTAGGCCTTGGTCTATATAATCGAGTGCTTGGTTCTTTTCTCCTTTGATAGTAAAATATTTACCCAATTGAAA
>CAYGUY010000132.1:0-5236 GCA_964353165.1 uncultured Maribacter sp. | reverse complement strand
TTATGGTAAGATTTGGGACGAAAAGGGTGGAGACTTCTCCGCCCTTTTCTATTTTTATGAAATAAAAAAACCACCTACAATAAAATTATAAGTGGCTGTAAATCTTTGATTTACCAAGTTTTTACCTTACTTGTTTTCGGTATACAGTTTAGTTACTTCCTGCCAGTTAATGATATTGAAAAACGCATTTACATAATCGGGCCTTCTATTTTGATAATTTAGATAATAAGCATGTTCCCATACATCTAAACCTAAAATAGGGAAGCCTCCACATCCTACACCTGGCATCAAAGGGTTGTCCTGATTTGGTGTAGAACAGATTTCCAATTTACCCCCTTTATGTACACAAAGCCAAGCCCATCCAGAACCAAATCTAGTTCCAGCCGCGCTACTAAATTTATCCTTAAATTCCTCAAAAGAACCAAAGGCAGTCTCTATGGCATCAGCTACTTCTCCCTGTGGCGAACCACCGCCATTTGGAGATAAAATATTCCAGAACAACGAGTGGTTATAAAAACCGCCGCCATTATTTCTTACAGTACCATTGTTCATATCCATCCCTGTTAAGATATCTTCTATTGATTTCCCGTCTAAACCTGTGCCTTCTATTGCCCCATTTAGTTTACTCGTATATCCATTGTGATGTTTTGTATGATGTATTTCCATTGTCCTTGCGTCAATATGCGGCTCTAAAGCATCATAGGCATAAGGCAATTTTGGTAATTCAAAAGCCATAGTTATTTATTTTATTGTTAATATTATTTTCTATTCAAATTTACAGTTTTTAACATTTACATTCCCCTAATAATTTGTTAAGAACTGTTTGATATTGCTTATTTTGCAAATAAAAGTAAGTGAAAGTAAGCCGCTTTGAAATTTATAACGCATCCGCGGGCTCTGGTAAGACCTATGCGCTCTCCAAAGCATACTTGAAAATCGTTCTTTCTACACCCCACAGTTTCAAACGAATTTTAGCTATAACGTTTACCAACAAGGCGGTAAACGAAATGAAGAAACGTATTCTTGATAGCCTTTTTGTTTTTAGTAAAACAACCTCCCTTAATCAAGCTTCCGCACTGTTCAAAGAAGTTATGGAAGAGTTGGAAATGACGCATGAATCACTTAGAGCATTAAGTAAAATCACTCTTAGGGAGTTACTTCACAATTATGCTTTTTTTGATATTTCTACGATTGACAAGTTTACACACAGACTTATTAGAACTTTTGCTAAAGACCTTAAAATTCCACAAAACTTTGAAGTGGTGCTCGATACGGATATACTGCTAGACGAAGCTGTTTCACGAGTTATAGCACAAGCAGGGGAAGATATGGAGCTCACAAAGGTTTTGATGGATTTTGCCTTGGAAAAAATAGATGACGATAGAAGTTGGGACATCACATTTGACCTTACCAAAATCGGAAAACTATTATTTAATGAGAACAATATAGCGCACATCAATCATTTGGAAGGTAAGTCTATTAAAGATTTTTCGGACTTAAAACAAAATATCTCCAGCAAGATAGCCAATTACAGAAAAGAAATAATTAATAACGCAAATCTATCCTTAAAACTTATAACAAGTAATGACTTAAAGTACAGTGATTTTACCGCAAGCTACTTTCCTAAGTTTATGGAAAAACTAGCAGAAGGCAATTTAAAACAAGATTTTAAAAGTGGCTGGAAACAAAATTTTGAAACTAACCCATTATATAATAAATCATGTAAGGATCCTACAAAGTCTATATTAGATGGTCTTCACAGCGAGTTTTCTGAACTTTTCAGGGACTCAAAAGAAAAATTGACGCATTTCAACTTTCTACAGAACGCCTATAGGAATCTTGTTCCCCTAACGTTACTAAATGCAATACAACGAGAAATCAAAAGCATACAAAAAGAAAAAGACCAACTATCGATAACGGAGTTCAATACCATCATATCCAATGAAATAAAAAATCAGCCTGCTCCATTTATATATGAACGTTTGGGAGAGAAATATCGTCATTATTTTATAGATGAATTTCAAGACACCTCTAAAATGCAATGGAGCAACCTTATTCCACTTATAGGTAATGCACTGGAAAGCGAGGACGAACAAGGCAAAACCGGATCATTATTTCTGGTAGGCGATGCCAAACAAGCTATTTATAGATGGCGCGGTGGTGAAGCTGAGCAATTTTTGGCATTGGCTACGTTGCAGACTAATCCGTTTTCTGTGCAAGGAGTAACAAGAGTACTCCCCAGAAACTTTCGCAGCCATGATGAAATTATTCATTTTAACAATTCCTTTTTCCAAACTGTAAGTGCGTTTTTAGAAAACCCAAAGTACAGTCTGTTCTTTGATAAAGGTAACCGGCAAGAAACGAACAATAAAGCTGGTGGATATGTGCATCTTTCGCTTTTAGAAGATGCCAATGACGAACTTTATGGATTAAAAACTATACAATATGTAAACGAATCTATATCACAAGGATTTGATTATCAAGATATTTGTATTCTTGTTCGTAAAAAAAAACATGGGGTCGCTTTGGCAAACCATCTTATGACGGTACATGTCCCCGTAGTGTCCTCAGAATCCTTACTTCTTTCCAGTAGCACCAAAGTTACTTTTTTGGTTTCCCTAGCCAGGCATGCTATGCAGCCAAATGAGGCTGAACTCAATTATGAGGTACTAAAATACCTAGCCAGCAATAAAAAAGATAAGCATTCCTTTATAGTAAATAATACAGAGGCCTTAGAAGAATTCTTGCTTACTCAATATGATTTTAATAGTAAACTTTTTAGGGAAACAGCAATTTACGACGGTTTCGAACAAGCGATTAAAGTTTTTAACCTTGTTCCAAAATCGGATGCACACCTCACAGCATTTATGGATACTGTTTTTGAAGTACAACAAAAACACGGTGCGGACATTCAATCTTTTTTAACGTATTGGGATAAAAAAGGAGATAAGTTAAGTATTAGCACGCCAGAAACCACGAACGCCGTGCAGATTATGACTATACATAAATCTAAAGGCTTGGAATTTCCAGTAGTTATATTTCCCTATGCGAACACTTATACTTTTGAAGAAATAGACCCGAAACTTTGGACCACTGTAGCTCCGCCCGTATTTTCTGGGTTTCAAGAACTTCTTCTTTCAAAAAAGAAAGAGATAAAAGAGTATGGCGAACAAGAATCCTTGCTTTTTGATGAAGAACAACAAAAATTACATCTTGATGCTTTAAATCTATTATATGTAGCGCTTACAAGGGCAGAGACTTCCCTTTATATTCTAAGTGAAAAAGATTTAAATAAGGACGGCTCCCCAAAAATAGAATATTACTCCGGCCTATTCATTCACTTTTTACAAGCAAAAGGTCTTTGGAAAACAGATACAGAAGACTACTACTTTGGTACGCCACCACAACGCAGTAAACATGAGGGTAATGGAAACGTACAATTAGAAATACCTTATGTATACACCCACAAAAACAGACCTAGTTTTAGAATATTAACAAAAGCGGGGATGCTTTGGGATACCAATCAAGAAGACGCAATTATAAAAGGCAATACCCTTCATTATATATTAGGACATATTTATAAGCTCCAAGATATAGACAAAGCTATAGACCTTGCTTTAAAAAAAGGACTTATACCCAAAACCGAACGAACATCGATAAAAGATAAGGTTATGCAGGTTGTTACTCATCCAAAACTTTTACCTTTGTTTAGTGCAAAAAACCTCGTTTACAATGAAAAAGAAATCCTTTTATCCAATGGTAAAAAGTTAATACCGGACAGGCTAGTCTTTATGAACGATAAAGCTTTCATAGTAGATTACAAGACTGGTGGTAAAAACCCAAAATATAAAGAACAAATTTTATCCTATGCCCACGCAATAGAAAGTATGGGTTACCAAGTAGCGAAAAGAATCATTGTATATATTAATACTGATGTAACTATAGAATTTATATAAGATTATAATGTACGGAAAAATTAAAAATCATTTACAAGCAGAGCTAGCACAAATCAAAGAAGACGGGCTATTTAAGGAAGAACGGATTATAGTTTCACCACAAGATGCAGTTATAAAGATTTCAAGCGGTGAAGAAGTCATTAACTTTTGCGCCAACAATTATCTTGGATTATCCTCCCATCCGGATGTTATTCAAGCTGCTAAAGACACTTTGGATTCACATGGATTCGGAATGTCGTCCGTTCGGTTCATTTGTGGCACACAGGATATACATAAAACTTTGGAGGCTAAAATCGCTGAATTTTATGAAACTGAGGATACTATATTATACGCTGCGGCATTCGATGCCAACGGAGGCGTGTTTGAACCTTTGCTAAGTTCCGAAGATGCAATAATATCTGATTCGCTGAACCACGCATCTATTATTGATGGTGTCCGTTTATGCAAGGCAAAAAGATATAGGTATGCAAATAGCGATATGGCAGACCTAGAAAATCAGTTGAAACAGGCCAATGAAGACGGCAATAGGTTTAAAATAATTGTCACTGATGGGGTGTTTTCTATGGACGGATTAGTAGCTCCTCTAGACAAAATATGCGACTTAGCAGATAAATACGATGCACTCGTCATGATCGATGAGTGCCATGCTACCGGTTTTATAGGCACAAAAGGAGTTGGCACCTTGGAGGAAAAAAACGTAATGGGACGCATTGATATTATAACTGGCACCCTAGGGAAAGCTCTAGGTGGCGCCATGGGTGGCTATACTACAGGTAAAAAAGAAATAATAGAACTTCTTCGCCAACGATCAAGACCCTATTTGTTTTCGAACTCATTGGCTCCGGCGATTGTAGGAGCTTCTATTAAGGTATTTGAAATGTTAGCAAACGACACCAAGCTAAGAGACACCCTCCAAGAAAACACGGCCTATTTTAAACAAGGAATAAAAACCGCAGGCTTTGATATCATTGACGGTGAATCTGCCATTGTACCTGTAATGCTTTATGATGCTAAGCTATCCCAGACTATGGCTAATATGCTTTTAGAAAGAGGTATCTATGTAATAGGCTTCTTTTATCCTGTCGTACCAAAAGGCAAAGCAAGAATAAGGGTCCAGCTATCCGCAGCACATACAAAAGAGCATTTAGATAGAGCTATTCAAGCCTTTACAGAAGTCGGAAAACAATTAAAAATCGTTTAAGTGGTTTGTTTATTCTATCAAATACGTTAAAAAAAATAGGAAATTGATTTTGTTAATAATATTTAACAAGTTACATTTG
>CAYGUY010000131.1:0-5343 GCA_964353165.1 uncultured Maribacter sp. | reverse complement strand
GAAACATTCAGTTTTCAAGTTCCTATAATAGATGATGATATTATTGAGACAACGGAAGTGATACAGATTGAAATTACATCATCGTCTTATACTTCTCCTGTAAACTTAACAACTACAATAAATATAATAGATAACGATGCCATTATAGGTACGGGAATCTCTTTTGATAATGATAATATTACTGTAGATGAAGCTTCAGGTACGGCTACCGTTAATGTGTTATTGACTGGAAATGTTCCTAGTGGATTTACCTTGGACTACACGACAACAGATGGTTCTGCAGTCGCTCCGGGAGATTATACAACTACCTCTGGGCAGTTGACCTTCGCTGGTACCAACGGCGAAACTCAACCAATCACTATTTCTATTATTGATGATAACCTAATTGAAACATTGGAAAACCTATTGGTAGACCTTTCTAATATTTCTACGAATCTGATATATATAAACGACAATCAGGCTACCGTAAATATTATAGATAACGATGCTCCAGGTGTTGGGGAAGGCATATCCGTGGCTGATTTTACAGTCAACGAAGATGCAGGCACTGCAGATTTTGTAATCATCTATACCGGACCTACGGTACCTGATGCTTTTACCGTAGATTATATAGTCACAGATGGTTCGGCTACTACGCCTTTAGATTACACCGTAGCTGTTCCTACTGGAAATGTAAGTTTCCCTGCTGGTACGATTGACGGTACAACACAGGTTGTAACCATCACCATTATAGATGATCTACTGCTGGAAGGTCCTGAAGATTTAAATATCACCCTATCTAATATCTCTAACCCTCTTTTAAATTTGGTAGATGCAGATGGGATAGGAACTATTACAGATAACGAAGTAACCTTTCCAGGTGAAGGACTCTCCGTAAGCGACTTTACAGTTAACGAGGCTATAGGCACTACTGATTTTATAGTGAGTTATACAGGTCCTACCGTTGCTGATTCCTTTACTGTAGATTTCTTCATTACCGATGGCTCCGCTATTACACCTAATGATTATACCGTTGTCATAGCCTCAGGCACCCTAACGTTCCCTGCCGGTACAAGTGACGGTGACACTCAAGTTGTAACCGTGACCATCATAGACGATGCGCTTATTGAAGCCAACGAAGACCTTACCATAAACATAACAAACGTGTCTAACCCTATTCTTGATTTGGGCATAGTCAAATTTAGTGGTACAGGAACCATAATCGACAACGATGGTACACCTGGTGTATCCGGTCTGACCATTGACGACATTACCGTGAACGAAGAAGATGGTACGGCTACATTGACCGTAACGCTTACAGGACAGTTACAGGACAGTTTTACTGTTGACTTTACTACTGAAGATGATACTGCTGTAGCAAGTGAAGATTATTCAGCTACTTCTGGTACGCTTACTTTCCTTGGTAACGATGGAGAGACACAAACACTTACCGTTCCGATTATAGACGACGTACTTCTAGAGACCTTAGAAAGCCTGAATGTTAGACTTTCTAATCTTAGCACTACCGTGATTTCTATCATAGACCCAATTGGAGTAATATCCATCATTGATAACGAATTCGATACCGATGGTGATACTATTCCTGATTCTATTGACATAGACGACGATAACGACGGTATCCTAGATACCCTTGAAGGCGATGGTGCTACCGATACCGATGGTGACGGTATTCCAGACAGTCTGGATATTGATGATGATAACGATGGGATTCCTACCAATGTTGAAGCGCAGACTACAGCTGGCTATATTCCTCCCTCTGGTAATGATTCGGACAATGATGGTCTGGACGATGCCTATGAAGGTAGTGGTGACCAAGGGCTTACGCCTGTCAACACAGATGGTACGGATAATCCGGATTATCTGGACCTCGATTCTGATAACGATACCGTGCCGGACAACAATGAAGGAAACGACTTTAACTTTGACGGGATTCCTGATCAAACATTTACTGGTACCGATACAGATGGTGACGGACTGGATGATGGCTACGAGGGTAGTAATGTAAACGACGGATTCGACGTAAACGATGAAATTAACGACCCTGCCAACGACCTTCCTGATACAGATGGTACGGAGGATGTAAACTATAGAGATTTTGACGATGATGGGGATGGTATTGATACGCCGGATGAAGATATAGATGGCGACGGAGATCCTACCAACGATGATACGGATGAAGATGGTACTCCCGATTATTTAGACCCTATAGATGATAGATTAATGGATCCTAATTTTGAGGATATTACCATTCTTTGTGGGGAAGCTATACCGCCAGTTCCTGAACTAGGGGATATCGGAGGCTGTGACACGCCTGTGGTTGTTTACAATGAAGAAACCACTACCCTACCGGGAACATCTGATTACATGATTACTAGAACTTGGGAGGTAAGTGACTCCTGTGGGAATACCGCTACCTTCGAACAGGTCATATTTGTACTACAACCACAGCTAGAAGAAGTAACTATTGATATCTGTATTGAAGACAGACCTATTGACCTTAGGGATTCCCTACCGGAAGGTTTTGACCAAAACGGCGAGTTTGTAGTAACCATGGGAGACCTTGTACTGGAAAACGGCATCCTTGACCCACAGGGACTGGAACTAGGGGAATACCTCATAGAATACACTTCTACAGAAGGGGTATGTAAATACTTCGTTGACTTTACAGTAAACGTAAACGCAGACTGTGTGCCATGCTCTGTAAATGAAATAGTCGTATCTAAGGCGATTACCGCTAATGGGGATGGTATTAATGATATGTTCGCTATAACAGGGGTTGAGTTCTGTGACTTTACTTTTAACGTCATGATTTTCAACAGATGGGGGAACAAGGTGTACGAAGGAACAGACTACCAGAACAACTGGGGGGGTGCATCACCTGGTAACAAACTAGGTAAATCTGGAATGCTCCCAACGGGTACATACTATTACATCATTGATGTCATTAGTACAGAAAATCCTACCGAAAAAATGAACGGGTATATCTATCTAGGAGCAAACTAATTTCAATATATATTAAACTAAAAAACAGCTGTCAAAAATGATAGCTGTTTTTTTTATCTTCAATTTTAATATTTTTCTTAAACCAAGACCATAGTTTTTACCGATAAGACCACATAAATACTGGGTTTTACAACTTTAAATTTTTAGAGGTTTACTAATTGCTTTTTTTTGTAGCTAGCTATTTTCAGTTTAGACGACTGTGAGTTATTGCCTAACATTAAGCATACGCATGAATACAATAACACCCCACCAAAAAGAAAAAAAATCATCTTCTGTGATAGTTGGTTTTCTTTTTGCATTATTTGCAGGTCTACTTTTTTCAGGAAGTAGCCTTTACTCACAAGCTAATTCCATACGAACTGGTGCCACCTTTAATTGGGGAGCTCCGCAACCTTCATTAAATGACCCTGCCTCAATAGAATCCATAGAGATCAATGGCACTTTGTATTCTACATTTGCGGTACCATCAGCTTATGAAATGACCAGATTGGGACCTGGTGGTCATGGAAATAATAATATAATGCAAAATGGAACTCAAGTTGTTGGTGCAAGTAATGACCCCAATTGGGATGTAGAAGCACTAAGCGCCTACCAAGATATTAATTTGAATCACTATTTTGAATCTAATGGAAACGGTGATAATTTTTGTGAAGATTATTCAGAAGTTGCCACTACGGACTCTCAAATACAAACAATTACATATTCGCCGGGTATTCCCTCCAACCCCGGTGGGGTTCTAGCAGTAACCGAACGAGGGGGTAATAATTGTATTTATATACAAGTTTGGGGCACACCATCAGGTGGAGGAACAGAACAACAGCTTGGTCAAACATTTGTTAGAAACCAAGGTAACCTAACCGGTGTGGGACCTCAGGAAGAACCAAAAAGCAATAGTGATTATTGGAGTAGTGGTCGAAATAACGAGAACGGCCAGGTTATAGCTATTGCATTATACGAACTTTCAGAATTTGCTCCTGTTGGTTCAACAATTACTCAAATAAGATACTACGCTGCTTCCAATGATAATGGTGATGGCAAGTTTTTTATTATGCAGGCCTACGCACAAGACGAGTGTATTGACATAAAAATAGATAGGGATGGCAATGGTAATACAAGTGTAAATGATAATGTACCGCCTGGGAGTGCGTATACTTTGGTTTCAGGAACAACTAACGGAACCTTGACTTTTAACCTTGATGGTTCTTATAATTATATGCCAAATGCAGGATATTCTGGTACGGATAGTTTTGAATATCAAGTGTGTTTACCCGCACCAAATCAATCCGTTTGTGATACTGCAACGGTCTGTATTGGAATAGGTCCGGATGCACTTGCTGATAGTGCAGTAGTAGAAACCAATTCCTCAAACAATGGAATTACTATTCTAAACAATGATATTTTTGGTAGTTCAGGGCCTCAAACGGGCAATGCCATTACAAACAATACCAATCCTACAAATGGTACGGTAACCCTTACTAATAATGGTACGCCAGGTAATCCTTTTGACGATTATTTTACCTACACCCCAAACGGAGGGTTTGCAGGTATTGATTCTTTTACTTATGAGATTACAGATGCGGCAGGCAATACCGCTACGGCCACAGTAATAATTACGGTAACCCCTGATACTGACAATGATAACGTTCCAAACCCCATTGATTTAGATAATGATAATGATGGTATTCTAGATTCAAATGAATCACAAGAATGTATTGATGATGATTATATTCAGTGGGGATTGAACAGCCCAATTGGTGGTAGATCTGTAGATTTTGTTCAAAACCCAGCCATTACCAATTGGTTATTGGCCAGCACAGGTAATATTGCCACGGGTGCGGGACTCAACAGTTCGTCACCTGGTTCAGAACTTCAAATAAGCGGTCTAGATGCTTACACGTATGAAGAAGCATTGACAAATAATGAATATATAGAAGTAGGTTTCACCACCGGCTCTGGAATTTCTGGTCAGGTAATTGAACGTTTAGGTGTTAACTGGTATCGAAATTCTGATGGCTTTACGGTAGGAAACTCCTATGATGCCGCTATAGCCATCTCATCTGATAATTTTACTACCTCTCATGTATTGAATACTGATGTACAAGTACATTATCCTACAAATGGTATTTCTGAATTCTTTGATTTGCTTCCAACGGGAACTACTTACTATCTTGAAGAAAATACGACCTATACAATTCGATTATATGCCTACAACCAAACAAATGATGGTACAGTAGCGTATTCAGTTTATGATGATTTTACCGTTCGCTTTTCTGGTTGTCAAGATTTAGATACTGATAGCGATGGTATACCAAACCATCTCGAAGGTGATTCAGATGCTGA
>CAYGUY010000130.1:0-6179 GCA_964353165.1 uncultured Maribacter sp. | reverse complement strand
GCACCACCCGCCCCACCAAAACCAATAACACCCTTAGACCATATAATAAGCATGGCAAAAAAAGATGCTATCTTTCTTTTCGAGGGTAATGAGATAAGTTCAGATGAGGCCATTGAACTCATAAGAGATAACAAGGATTTGAATATTGATAGTAGAACGGCTAAGGGTAAAAAGCCAGTAGTTAAGATTTCTGCGTCGCCAATACCGCATTAACCAAACGAATTTTCATTTTTAAACGCATTAGCTCCTAAAATTGGGGCTATGGTGTAACAATATTGGAGAAATAGCGTTCTAACAGGTAAGTCGATCATCAAATCAGAACTTATTTCAGCGTAAAATACTGAAACCAGTTCAGCATCAATCAAAAAACGAACCATCATGTTACAACGCTTTTTTATCCTCTGTTCGGGAGCGGATTCCGAACTATTAGATTCTTGCTCCAAAGGAGAACAAAACAAGTATGCCGGTATTGGCGCTACCGTATTTTTTACAGCTGTAATGGCTTTTATTGCCAGCAGTTATGCCTTGTTTACTGTCTTTGATACTATATACACAGCCGTTTTCTTTGGGGCTATTTGGGGACTACTTATCTTTAATCTGGACCGTTTTATCGTCTCTACCATTAAAAAACGGGATAGTTTTAAAAGCGAACTTCTGCAGGCCGCACCTCGAATTGTGTTGGCGGTTATTATTGCTGTGGTCATTTCCAAACCCTTGGAAATGAAAATTTTCGAAAAGGAAATCAATCAAGTCTTACTGGAGCAGAAAAACGAAATGACCTTGGCGAATAAAGAACAATTGGCCTTGCAATACACGCCAAAGGTTGACGAGCTAAATCAGAATATCGGTATTCTAAAAAATGAGATAGCAACAAAGGAAGCGGAGACCAATGCACTTTATGATACCTATATCTCCGAAGCAGAAGGCACTGCGGGAACCAAATTATTAGGAAAAGGTCCGGTATACGAAGAGAAAAGAGAAAAACACGATGCCGCTTTGGCAGAACTGCAAGCTTTAAAAAAAAGCAACGCCAAAAAAATAGGTGCTATTGAACTTCAACTTGCAGCTTTGGATGCTGAATATGCCAGTGTAGTGGCAAACTCCCAACCTATTATTGATGGTTTTGACGGACTCATGGCACGCATAACGGCCTTGGATGCATTGCCTTGGATTCCCTCATTCTTTATTTTCCTACTGTTCCTTGCCATCGAGACCTCTCCCATTATTGCTAAACTATTAGCTCCTAAAGGCGAGTATGATATTAAACTGGAAGAAGCCGAAAGTATCCTAGCCTCCTGGGTGGCACAAAAAGTAACGCAACGCACCTTAATCGCCACTACGGATAACGAAATGAATCAAAACATCTACGAAGATTTAAAAGGCGAAGAAGAACTCTATGGCTACAAAAAGAAAAAGGCGGCCGAGTTGTTGCGACTACAGGCAGACACATTCCATGATATTCAAGTCAAGGGACTCAAATAAGGCATTGGTTTTACTGAAAACAAAAAAAGCCGATATGAATATCGGCCCTTTAAAAATAGATTCGGGGGAACTATCTTATACTACATAGATTTAAGGAGCTATTGGCGTAAGTGTACTCAATATTATTTCTTTTGAAGTAATACTAACGTCACATATCTGATAAACTCTATGCGTGGTATTCGTCTCTAAATACCCTAAATATTTTTTTGTATTCTTTTTCTTATTGAACATACCTTCATTTGATTTGGAACAACAAAATTTTTAAATCTCGACGCTTTTTGGTTTAATCACTATGATGCCAATTTGACCTTGGTACTTAATATCAGTTCATTTGCGGTAAAACTGATATCGGTTATTTTAAAAACTTCCTGGGTATCGTTAGTTTTTAGGTAGCCTAGGTATCTTTTGGTGTATTTTCTTTTGTTAATCATGGTTTTTATTTTTAGTTACACTACAAATATAAAGGCGAATGAAAAATCAATACGACCGGATTCGATGAAGACAGAAACGAGGTTAGGCGAACCGTAAAAAAGTGTAGACGAATTTACACCAGGTGCAAATCCTATGGACAAATTCACAAATTAAATAAAATATACAAGGGTCAATTACCCCATATTCGTTCCCAAAGTAGGGCAACCAATTTCTCCGCATCTTTGCGGAACTTAGGGGTTTCATTTACCATTAGTTCGTCCTTTGAAGTATCCAATTCGTAACTGAAGGCAAACTGCCGCTCCCCTGGGTCCAAACTCATGAGACCAAAGCGTAAATCGTTAAAGTATCTTTTTCCCTCTTTCTCGCTTATGATATACCATCCTTCACTTATGGCGATAAGGCGTTGTATTTTATCATCCTTGGCCAAAGAGCCCAACAACTCATGATCTTTAGGATAGGATGTGAACTTGATTTCCTGTGTGTCGAAAAAAGAATAGTTCCCAATTAAATAAGCGTCCTTGGTATCTATATTGGCAGTCCACAAAATCGTATTAAATGGGGATGGTCTAACCGAAATATCCTTATAAGACAAGTTCTGAGCTGCTAGGCTATTGGTAAACGCACGATAAGCGAAACCTTTTAAGACCAAGGTCAACACCAAATATGAGCTGCTAATTAACAACCCCAAGCGATTGAAACGCCTACGCCTAACAGTGTTCCGTTTTTGAAACGCAGCTAAAATCACAAAGATTAAAAAGGGAAGGGTATACAACGGATCGATAACGAAAATGGTCTGAAACGCCAACCGTAAATCAAAAGGCCAGAACAACTGTGTCCCCCAAGTGGTAAAAGCATCCAATATGGGATGCGTAAATAATCCCCAAAAGAACAGCCACGACCAATTACGCCGTGTTGCGCCGGCTTTACTATGTAGTTTCCAGACCAACCAACCGAACACTGGTGCCATCAGAATTGCAAAAAATACGGAGTGACTAAAACCACGGTGTATTTCAGTTGCTGTTACCGTATCCGTAAAATAGCGTGCGACTACATCTAAATCTGGAATGGTACCTGCAATGGCACCGTAGAGCATGGCTTTATTACCTACCTTCTTTCCTAAAACGGCCTCACCGACCGCAGCCCCTAAAACAATCTGTGTTAATGAATCCATTGATCCCCTAGTCCGCCATAGGCGGAGAATTTAAAAATAAAGTTCAAGTTCAAAACAAACTCAAATGCAATCGCTGTGTACTATCCCTTTATGTTCTTCGCTTTTATACTCCTTACTATAATCTGCCAACGGCAAACTTAATATTACTATTTCACTACCCTCTACCCCTAAAAACTAACCTCTAACGACTACATGAAACTATACTATTCCCATTTTTTTCAATAGAAATGAAGCGTTCATATTCTGACAGATACCTTCTTTAAATTTATAATCAAAATGCAGTTCATCGTCAATGATTTCCGCATCAAAATAGTGATTTTGTACTTGTGGCAATTCTTTGGCCACCTCACAAAGGCTTAGGTCGTGTGTAGCAATAATCCCAGTAGCCCGTGAAGCCACCAGACGCTCCACGAATTTGCGGGAACCCTTGGCCTTGTCCGTACTATTGGTTCCTTTTAAGATTTCATCCAGAACAATAAAATAACGATCGTGCTGAATTTCGTCTACAATAAACTTTAACCGTTTTAACTCGGAAAAGAAATAGGATTCATCATCGGTTAAGGAATCCGTGGTCCGCATACTGGTAATCAATTTTATAGGCATATAATCCACTACGGCTGCACATACCGGTAAGCCTACATTTGCCATTACGATCTGCAAGGAAACGGTACGCAAAAAGGTACTCTTGCCCGCCATGTTGGCACCTGTGATGATGAAAAACTCCTCATTTTCTATTTCAAAATCGTTCAACACACTCTTTTTGGGATCTAGAAGGGGATGCCCGGCATTTTTGGACTTTAAGGTTGTTCCTTTGGCAACTATAGTTGGGAAGGTATAGTTCGGATGATTAAACACATAGTTCCCCAAACTGTTCTGTGCATCAAAAAAAGCAATGACGTTAAACCATTTTTCTACAGATGCGCCATGTTCGACTATCCATTTTTCAATTTTTAGACTGGTGGCCAGACTGGCTAGGAACAATCCGTTTCCAAATATGAGATAGACCACATTATTGTTCTGGTCCAATTTGGACAACAGTTTGGAGAAATCCTGTAAGACCAAAGATGTTTTCCTTCCCTGACTCAAAATCTGTTCCTTTTTAGCACGCAAAATTTCTGAGGTAAAGTCCTTTTCCTCAATAAGCGTTAACAACTGATTATACTGTTGAAACGTAGATTGAATCTTAGCTGTAGCAGCACCCAAACCAGTTACTTTCTTTGCAAAGAATCCTGAGATGATCAAACCAAAAAAGAGCCAATATATTAACATGGATTCCCATACAATATCCAAGAAATAAAGCGCTACCAAGGTAACGGAAAGACCACCAAACAACCACGGAACATACCGCATCATTTTTGGCACAAAGGGTGCGTATGATTGTAACCAAGATACAATGGCACTCGTATCCGTTTCGGCTTTTGCCAAAGCCGCGGTAGCGGAAAAATCCTGTCGCCATTCAGGAAACTTGGCCAATTCCGCAATACTTTCCTGTTTTTCTGTTATACTATCTATACTGTTTTCCGTAAGAAGGGCAGCCAAAAAATCACTGCCCTGTGGTAGCGCAGTTCTATTTATATATTGATAAAAAGAGCCTTTACCGAACAGATCAATATCCTGACTATAAAAATGAATTGGATCTTTATACGATTCGCCATCTGGCAAGTCGTAGAAATTTCGCTGTAACACCTGCACTTCTATTTGATTGATCCGGATGAGTTCCTTGATCTTGTCTCGCTTCTTTTGCAGATCGCTATGTCTGGACACTAAGTATAAAAAAGCAACTACAGAAACCAATACAATGGCCCCTACTAATTTTGTATTACCATATATGAGGTAAACGCCAAGAATTGCTACTAAAAAAACACATAGACGCAGCATGCTTGAAGCAAACAATTGTTTCTTTAGCTTGGATAGCTCGGTAGTATGTTTTTGTATTTCAGATTGATAAAACGAAGCGGCATCTTGCATTATAGCGATACGGTTTTGCAATTAAAATGCAAAGATATGGATAAGGGACTTAAGCGAGCGCGTCCAATTCAGCCTTCAACTTTTTAGTGAATTTAGACACCACCAAATCATAAGAATGATCTATGAGTTCTTTCGTCAGCTTTGGGTTTAAACGTTCAATATAAACGGTATTCCAATGCACTTTGCTCATATGCCAACCTTCTATTATTTCCTCATAAGATTCACGTAGTTCAATTGCCCTGTCCGGATCACATTTTAGATTTACCTGAGTGGGTATCCTTTCCAGACCACACAGCGCGAACATTTTACCCATGACCTTAAAAACCAAGGTAACTTCATCAAAAGGAAACTCTTCGGTTATCCCCTTTTTACTGAGGCAGTATGCCCTAAATTCTTCGACGTTCATACTGTTCTAATTTTGTATTGATGCGCTCTTCTAAAATTCGCAGACTATCCCAAACATATCTGACCTTCCAGAATTCAGTATCGCCAATATCATCTGCTTTTATAGTCTCCTCTCTTCTTCCTTTTAATCTTTCATAGAAATCGATTGCGGCTTCATTGGTGTCCAACACCCATAAGTAGAGTTTATCCATCCCATGACGCCTATTGATTTCCTCGGCAAGCTTTTGCATTAATAAGGTACCCAATCCCCTACCGTTGGCTTTTGAGCTCACGTGAAGATTGTCTAAATAGCTACCGTAACTATCATTTTCATCAATATAAGCACAACAAAAGCCCAGTAGCATACCATCTTCTTCCACAAGAAGTACATATTGGTTTTCGGAAGGAAGTAAAAATCGTTCTTCCCAAACAGCTAACCGTTCCCGATGTACCTCCTCATTCAAAAAATTATCACTGAAAGTACCCCTATAATTCTGTTGCCAGCTTTTTGCATGCAATTCTGCAATTTTCTTGTAATCCGATCTATCGGCCACTCTAAACGTAACCATTTGAATTAGATACCTGTTGAGTCGTATACAATAACTTTGGTCCATAATCCGCTGGACTCCTCCACGAATTTTTTGTGTGGTGGCTCGTCTTGGTATAGCTGTTGTGCCTCTGCAGATTCAAAAGTTACGATCAAAGAATAGGTGAAAGAACCATCGACCACGTCTCTACTGGC
>CAYGUY010000129.1:1556-6268 GCA_964353165.1 uncultured Maribacter sp. | reverse complement strand
ATAGGGGACTTGGAACAACAACTGGCAAGTTTTTACGAAACGGGGAATACATCCAAGAAGGAATACAGGGAAATAACAAAAAAAATATCCGAAGTACAAACAGTATACGAGGCAAAGGGGAGCGACCTGATGGCAACGCAGTTCATAAAGGCGAATTCACCATACATCCCTGATAGTTATGAGGATTTTGACACCTACACTAATACTAGAAAGAAACACTACTTCAATGCGTTAGACTTTAACAGTAGCATATTGCAGTCTTCAGGATTCTTAAAAGAAAAATTGTCTAGTTATATTTTTTCAGTACATCCGCCCAACCTACAAGACAAAGAAACAATGCAAAATGCTATTTTAACCAATGTTGATGTGGTGTCCAAAAAGTTAAGCGATACGGCTGTACCATTTAAAACAGAGGTGTTCCATGATTTTTGGAAAACTGCCAATGCAAACGGTTTGTACGCGGTTTCGGACGCTATTTTTAGTAAGTATTTAAAGGATTTGGCAACCGAGAATGGCGAACAGACTTTAATAGACGAAATTGAACTTTCGACCCGTTTAAGAATTGGAGCCCTTTCTCCAGAGATTTTATGGACAGATGAAGGCACAAGCAAGACACTTTCTGGTCTAACAGGTGCAAACAACTATGTGTTGATATTTTGGAGTAGTACCTGTTCTCATTGCTTAAAAGAGTTGCCCGCGCTGCATAAGGAACTAACGGAATATGAGAACATAAAAGTTGTAGCGGTAGGCTTAGAGGATAACGACACCTATTGGAAAGAGGAAAAAGTTAAACTACCGAATTTTGAACACGCCATAGCCTTAGGGAAATGGGACAGTGAGTATGCCGATATTTTTGGTATACAACAAACACCTACCTATTTTATATTGGATACAGACAAACGTTTTGTTGCTGTTCCTGAGAATGATAAGGAGGTAATTGATTTTTTGAAAAAAGACGAATAAAAAGATTTCCCTACAACATTTTAAGATCCTTGATAGTCTTAAAGGCGATATCCACTTGTTCATCGTTTACCAAGATGGTAAACTCATTGGTAGTAGAAATGACTTCATAAAGTACAATACCCTCCCAGGCCAATCGCTGAAAAATAAAGTAATAGATACCGGGAACAGACACATTTTCTGCAGGTAGTTTTACGGTAATAGAAGAAAGTTCTTCCGCTTTTTGGGTACACTTTTCCTCCGCAAAGAGCCGCTCAACAGTCTTATCCATTACATTGCTTATGACAATATTTATTTCGTTTACCCCTCTGGAAGAGGTGTAAAATACATCTTGATTGGTATTGATTTCCTCTAACAACTTCGCTTGTTTTGCCAAAATATGGTTCGAGGCCAAAAAGGTATAATCCGTTAAAGAGGAACGTACGGTAATTTCACCGATATTTTTAAGCACTTTAATAATCTTATGCGTGGCCCGGAATTCCAAATCGTCCGATAGTCGTTTCAATGCCATCACAATAGCGCCATTTCTTATATCCTTTCCCAGTTCTTCCTCTATCTCGGGCTTTACGATTCTAGAAAGGGATGTTAAGTTTATAATTCCTTGAGCTAAAGCACTTTGCAGGAAAGGCTTCTTCTTTATATACTGTTCTACTACAGAGGATATTGTTTTCATTGCGGGTCTGGTTGTTCTGCAAATATAACAACTTGTTATAAATAAAACAAAATGTGAAGTAAAATTATCCTACGAGGCAACTAGGGTTTTAAAAATGATAGAAAGCGTTTTCCAAATGTTCGATTTCAAAACGGTGCTTGTTTTTTAAAATCGTGATAATATCAAATCGTACTTCTAGGTCTATATCGGAACTTTGAATATAATGATCTGCGGCCATGACTAGTAGTTTTATTTTTTTAGGGGTAACGGTTTCGGCAATATTCTCCAAATAATCTGATCTTCTAGAGCGTACTTCCACAATCGCAACAATATCATCCTTTTTAGCAATAATATCAATCTCAGCCTTTAGATACGTATAATTTCTATAGGATATAGTATAGCCGTTCTTCACCAAAAAATCCGCAGCAATTTGCTCCCCTTCCTTGCCAAATTCATTGTGTTTTCCCATAAAATTGTTTTAAAAAGTGTATTTCATCGAAAATACAGGTTAGTTAGCGGTCATTTTCGATTTTAGAATGTACATTCGAATGTCAGTTAACGAAAATAACTGGTTTAGCGTACTAAGCCAAATTTCGTAACGTTAGATAAGAGCCCCAACTCTATGAACGTAATTTACTAACGCTTTTTAAGACTATGGAATATTTCATTAATTGTAATACTTCTACTCTTGCGCCTTATACAGTACCCTTAGACCAAACACGTGCTTTGCACCTGTATCGGCGGCTTGGGTTTAGCGCATCGGCAGAAACTATTAGGCAGGCCGTAGGTCAAAATGCGGGTAACCTTGTGGATACTCTGGTAGACGAAGCCCTAACTATGCCCCTTTTACCAGCACCCGTTTGGGCAGACTGGAACAATGCCAACTATCCTGAGGATGGTGACGCAAGAAGGCAAATTCAAAATGAACAACGAGGGCAGTTTCGATTGGACTATGCGAATGGTTTGTTGAAAAACAACCTCAGAGATCGTTTAAGTTTCTTTTGGAGCAACCATTTTGTTACAGAAGTGGATGTTTATAATTGTAACTCCTTTCTCTATTATTATATCAACTGTCTTCAACGGAATTCATTAGGCAACTTCAAAACCTTTGTTAGTGAAATAGGACTTACGAGTGCTATGTTGTTTTATTTGGATGGTGTTTTTAATAACGGTAACAATCCTAATGAAAACTATGCCCGTGAACTTTACGAGCTATTCACTTTAGGAGAAGGACAGGGGTATACAGAAGAAGATGTTATAGAAACGGCAAGAGCTCTTACTGGTTATGTAGAACGTGGAGAAGAAGGTTGTACTCAGGTAACATTCAGGGCAGATAGGCATGATGAAGGTTCAAAAACCATCTTGGGACAGACCGGAAACTGGGGTTACGATGATGTAATTGATATTCTTTTTAATGAGAGAGCAGATCAAATTGCATTTTTTATCTCCAAGAAATTATACAAATTTTTTGTGCATCCAGATGCATTGGCAACGGAGGCAGAGGATATATTAAATGGTATGGCCGCAACTATGGTCGCCAATAATTTTGAATTAGCTCCTGTCTTAAGACAATTATTTAAAAGTCAACATTTCTTTGATGATGAGGCCATTGGTGTGATTATAAAGAGTCCGTTCGACCTATATTTCAACACACTTAATGAAACAGATTTTGCGTATACGGATACGAATATCAGCGAAATGGTCAACTACAGTAGGTTGCTGAGTCAAGAATTATTTGAACCTTATGACGTAGCCGGTTGGCAGAGAGATAGGCAATGGATCAATAATAATTTTATAATAGGTAGATGGCTTACCATGGAGAGTATCTTGGAGCAATTTCACCAAGCGGACAGTGAACAGTTTAGAGCTCTAGGAGTAAGCATTGCCGGTCCTGCTGGCTCAACTAGTAACGACCCGGATGCCATCGCTAGATTGATAATAGATTTTATTCTCCCTAAAGGTCTTTTGACCGAGACGGATTACGATAGGGCAATAACCATTTTTAGGGAACCCTATGAAGACAATAATATCTATGAAACGGGAGGCTGGAGTATGATGCTTCAAGATGCTTCATTACAAGTATATCTTTTACTTCAATACCTAGCAAGACAACCCGAATATCAATTAAAATAACACCTACTACTATGTGCCATACACACCACACCCCTCATAAAGGAATTCAACACGAAGGTCATGACGACGAACACAAATACTGGAGCCGTCGTTCCTTTTTACAAGCACTGGGAATAGCCGGTTCCGGTTCTATGATGCTTGGAGCAAATATGCTCACCGCCAATGCGCCATCACCTTTAACGGCAGGAATAGCTGCTGCGGAAACCGATAATATTCTAATACTTATTCGTCTTTCTGGCGGTAATGACGGATTGAGCACCGTGATTCCTATAAATCAATATGACGCTTATGCAGCGGCAAGACCTAATATTTATATTCCGGAAAGTAAAGTTTTAAAACTTACAGATGAGTTTGGCGTGCCCTCTTATATGAGTTCCCTGGAATCCCTTTGGGGCGAAGGTCAGTTCAAAGCAGCACATGGCGTTGGTTATCAAGGACAGAGTCTCTCGCATTTTACCGGCTCGGATATTTTTGCAAATACCGATTTGACAACCAATGGTTTCAGTGGTTTGAATACCGGTTGGATGGGAAGACATTTTGAGAATGTATATCCCGATTATTTGATCAATCCGCCTGCGGCACCTGCGGCCATTCAAATAGGACAGTTCGGTAATTTGGTGTTTCAAGGCGAAGAGACAAATTATGCCTTTACGACCTCCAATATCAATCAGCTAGAAGAAATTGCCGAATCCGGAGTAGTTTACGGTCTGGAGGATGAGTTGTTTAACAACTGTATGTATGGCGACCAACTAAAATTTTTAAGAGGAGTAGCCAATACTACCTACGAGTATTCGGGAATTATCCATGATGCCTATGAACGAGGTCAGAACCAAGTAGAATATCAGGACAACGGTTTTGCCCGTCAGATGAAATTATTGGCAAAATTGATCAAAGGAAACCTTGGAACCAAAGTCTACATGATTTCTATGGGTGGTTTTGATACACATGGAAACCAACCTTTGGCGCA
>CAYGUY010000129.1:0-1456 GCA_964353165.1 uncultured Maribacter sp. | reverse complement strand
GAAGAGCCCACCCCTTTCGACCCAAATCTAATGAATGCTATTGTCCATAAACCCTACTACCCGTCGGACAGCACACCGCATATTCACTTGGAAATGCCATTTTCGGCCCATGTAGATATTCAGTTGTTCAACATTTTAGGACAAAAGGTAGGAACCGTGTTTAATGAAATGATGATGGAAGGTTCCACAGAAATTAATATACGAGAACGCGTGCCCGAGCATCTATCTACGGGAAAATACATTTATCGCATAAGTGTACAAAACCAAAGAATGAGCAAATCCGTTATGGTCGCTTAAACTGTTTCCCCACTATGTACTTAACTTTCGGTCGTGTCTTTTAGATATGTCGAAGGTTTTTTCTTTGGATATACCAAATTCTCCATAGGATATCGTAACAACATTTTGATGTTGAATATCGACCTATTTACAACAACAATTTCAGTATTTTTGTGGCTTAATAGAATTAGATGTCCACAATAAAACCACCCAAAAGATATACTATTACAGCGGCATTGCCGTACACCAACGGACCTATTCATATAGGACATTTGGCGGGCGTGTACGTTCCGGCAGATATCTACGCACGTTATTTAAGAGGCATAGACAAAGATGTAGCCTTCATATGCGGTAGCGATGAGCACGGAGTAGCTATTTCCATGAAAGCAAAGAAAGAAGGCACTACACCTCAAGAAGTAGTAGATAAATACCATGCCATCATAAAACAATCTTTTAGCGATTTTGGGATTACTTTTGATAATTACTCCAGGACCTCAGCACCCATACACCATAAGACAGCTTCCGACATTTTTATAAAATTATACGAGCAGGGCGATTTCATAGAAGAAACTACAGGGCAATTATTCGATAACGAGGCAAAGCAGTTTCTGGCAGATCGTTTTGTTATAGGCACCTGCCCTAAATGTGGTAACGAAGAAGCCTACGGAGATCAGTGTGAGAGTTGTGGATCCTCCCTAAACGCTACAGACCTTATCAATCCAAAATCTACCATTACAGGTTCCGTTCCTACCACCAAGGAAACTACCCATTGGTTTTTGCCATTAGATCGATACGAGGATTTTCTGCGAAAATGGATTTTAGAAGGCCATAAAAACGATTGGAAACCTAACGTATACGGACAATGCAAATCATGGATCGATGGCGGACTGGAACCAAGAGCAGTAACCCGCGATTTGGATTGGGGTATTCCAGTTCCTGTAAAAGGAGGTGAAGGAAAGGTCCTGTATGTATGGTTCGATGCCCCTATTGGGTACATCTCGTCTACAAAAGAATGGGCTGCCCGAGAAGGGAAAGATTGGGAACCCTACTGGAAATCGGACGACACCCAATTGGTACATTTTATAGGAAAGGACAACATTGTTTTTCACTGTATCATTTTCCCAGCGATATTAAAAGCACACGGCGATTTTATACTCCCGGAAAATGTACCGGCAAACGA
>CAYGUY010000128.1:0-7049 GCA_964353165.1 uncultured Maribacter sp. | reverse complement strand
GTCACAAATCAAAATCTATAAATTTATGATATCCTAATTGTAAACTATTACAATACCAAACTTATTTATCATTATCCTTCTTCACACGAACAGTTATCCTTCTATTGGTTATTACCGTTCTTGGTCCCACAGAAAGACGGGCTGTTGCCGAGATTGTACCACAGGCATAGGTTTGATCCGCAACGATAGCGCGAAAAAGATAACCGTTCTTATTCATGTCAGGGGCTAAAACAACTAGGATCTGTGAGTTGGTACCAGAATAGTCCGGACCATCTACGATATTCGTAAAATTAGTGCCGCCATCTGTGCTCAACTGCCACTGGTAGGCTGGTGCCAGCGCCGTATCAATAAGCGTAATGGATGCATTCGTATTCACAAATGTTCTGATATTTGAAGGTTGTGTGGTAATACTTGGTGCTGACCCCGCCTGCAGAAAATCGTAAGTAGCATTGGCATCTGCATCAACAGGCGTAGTATAACCATCAGTGCCACTAATAACCAGGCCATCGCTATCAACGGTAATGGGCGCTGAACCCAAAACTCCATCATTGTCCGGGTCAGTGTGGCCCGCTTCAACAACATCAAAACAACCATCGTTGTCTGCATCTAAATCCAAATGATTTGGAATGCCATCACCATCAGAATCTGGGGCAAGAAGAAAACTCCCAGCAAAACTTAACCCTGCTGTAACGGGATGGTTACTATTATTTGTAGTTATTTGCTCAAACTGTATACGCACAATACCACCACCGGCGGTAATTTGGTCTTGAACGGCCGTTGAGAAAATTACATACCCATCACCTTGATTACTATTTTGATCTACATCCCCGTAAAACCAATCTCCATTGATTGTAGTACTTGCAAGATCACCTTCTAAATCAGGAAAACCACTTAATGTACCGCTGGTAGTCCCTAGGGGGTTATCTATAACGCTACCATCAGCAAGGGTAAGTCTAAAATTTCCATATCGATTTCTAATCCAAATAGCCCATACTATATTACGAATTCTTATGGAAAAATCGAAAAGCACACCATTTGTGAATTGCCAATCAAATGTCTTATTTCCCCGAGCTTCATATAAAGCACCACCACCGATACTGAAAGCGTTTCCAGAAGAAGTGAACGACCCCGTAACATTAGGGGCAACCTGTGTGAATGTAAAGGTTGCAGAGGTAGAGCTAATTCCGCTTATTTGAGCAAATGCATTTGGAGACAGGATATTCCCTTCATCTACGTCCAAAATCCCATCATTATCATCATCTAGGTCTATATTATCGGGTATGCCATCGTTATCTGTATCTAACGGAGGAGCATCCATAGATTCGGCAGCAGCGCGCTGTGCCTTCTTTAACTGAATAAGTGTTACGTTAGCAATGGTATCGGGGGGTACTACCTTAACAGCAATTTCTTCTTTCTTATCATTATTATTTACAATATTTGAGTTGTTATACGCAATGTTTAAGCTTGCTCCCGCTTTTTGGTTAGTGAGACCGCATACTATCGCTTCTGGTCGTTCATTTTTTTCTGGGGAATTCCCCAACATTACGGGTATGACCAACATCAAAAAAAATATACTTTTCAACGAAATATTAGTATTTGCAATAGTTACATTATGGTGTTTCATTCTTAAAATTATACGGAATTTTTCTCTCAAAATTATATACCTACCATAGTAGAAAGTGATAAATTTTCTTCCAAAAAACCTTGGTAACACAGACACTTAAATAACATTAATATTGTTACTGTAACCAGGACATTTCTTTGCTTGTTCTTAGATTTAAAATTTGGTATAAAGCTACTCTTGATGCACTTTGCCTTAAATAAACATTGTTTAAAAAGATTGCACTATTGTTCAAAACAGGTACAAATACAATGAACATTGTAAACGAATTAAACTGAAAAACGTAATGCCTATTTTGAGCATTTTTTGTTGGTAGGTTTATCAGAGTTTAACTCTTGTTAATTCGTAGTTTCTAGCTCCAAAAAACACATCCTATTTCTATGGTTTTTTGAATTATTAGTCATTTTGGTATAAATTCTCTAATAATGAACTATCAACTTATTTTTAAATTTTGGATGTGATACTTCCAATTCATATCTATGGAGTATTCGTTGTATGTCGAATAAAAAACGTGGTTCACTTTGACCGGCTCATCCAGATGTCTACAATTTTGAAAAAAACGTAAAATATCATTTCGACTTTATCGGAGACAAACTCATTATAGGTAAGTTTTGCATGATTGCTTCAGGAGTGTCTTTTATAATGAATGGAGGAAATCATTTAACCAATGCGGTTTCAGCATATCCATTTGCAATATTTGGTGATGCTTGGCAAGACGCTATGAATGGTAAAGCATATCCTTCAAAAGGAAATACTTGTGTTGGTAACGATGTATGGATAGGTCATAATGCCACTATTATGCCTGCAATTACTATAGGCGATGGTGCCATTATTGCTACAAAATCTGTAGTCACTAAAGATGTAGAGCCTTATAGCATAGTAGGAGGAAATCCTGCTGTATTTATTAAAAACCGATTTGACGATACGATTATTACAAAGTTATTGGATTTGCAATGGTGGGATATGGGATGTTTCAAAAATAACTAAACATGTTCAAAATTTAACTTCTAAACCAGCTAAATTCTTTGATAATTATCAAGATTAATAATTAAATTTAAAAGATTATAATGTATTATATTTTGACTGTTTTTGATACCTATTGTACTAAATTTGTGCATTTTCATTAAAAAGGTTATTCTACATGGACAAATTACTTTATGTATCGTACCATTTTCCTGAAATATCTAAAAATAGGAGTGGAGTACTTAAACTGTTATTACTTATAAACCATGTTAGGCAAAGCTATTTTTTTCTGATGTCATTAATAATCCATTCCATCATATTATCTATTCCTTTAGAATAACTTTGCCAATCATATTCAATGAATACATCCGGTTGTACGCCTTTGGTTATTTTTCCTTGAAACCTGAAAAGACGTTTTGAGTATGTAACTGTCATTCCAGAATTTGGAAGTGTAAATTGTCCCATATCTTGATATCCTGTCGGATTCGAGCCTGTTGGTTCTCCTACAATTTTTGCATTTAGGATTTGCCTAAATTGCGAAGCATTACTAGTAGCCGCTGAAAAAGTTACTTTATCCGTTAAAACATAAACTCCAGACTTCCAATCAATATTATCTGCTAGGTTTAGATAATAGGCTAAAAATGTTCCTACAAAAAAATCTCCACCACCATTATTTCTTAAATCAATGACAATTTGTTTGATGTTATTGTTATTGATATGGTTTAAAACTGATGCTCCAAACGTCTCCATTTCTTCAAAAGAAGGATAACTTTCGAATTTTATATAAATCGCTTGAGTAGTTTTTATAGGGCTAAACCAAAGATAGTCGTGTTTTACGTTTGATGGTTTTTCTATTTCAGGAATTACAGTTTCAAGACTTTTAAATTCAACATTTTCATAATAGTCTTTACTGTTTATAGATTTTAAGGTTACTTCTGTTTTCCTTTCGTTTTCATCTAGAAATGTAAAAATTGCGTCAAATTCTTTTTGAGTTAAATGTAAGCCATAAAGTAATTCTGATATCATTGAATATTGAGCTACTCTAGTAATCTTGGATTGTTCATTTTCAACATATTGGGCTATCTTACTAAATTCGTCTTCAACTTTTGTCATTGGTTTTCCGTCAATTGCTATCAATTCTTTACCTAAGACATCCTTATGCTTCTCAGTTGTTTTAATAACTCTCCACTGTCCGTTTACTTTATATATCTCAATTGGGAATAAGTGTGTTTCGACACCTCTTAATGAAAATGCTGTGTGTCCATCTCCAATTTTTCGAGTTAATCGCATTAGGTCAATGATTACATCTGTATCAGTTTTTTTATTCAAGTTTGATTTCAACTTTTGTAATTCTTGTTCAAATTCGACCTTACTGATAATGTTGTACAAATCAATATGTTTTTTTTCAAGATTGGTTTTATAAAAGTCGATGTCTTCTGTCCAACTCGCTACATCTATAGATTGAGAACAAACGTTTGAAATAATCATCAGACAGATAGTAGTTGTTAAAAATCTAATCATAATTTATTTTTTGAACTTCCTGTTTATTTGTACGCTTCCCCTTTTTTCCTCCGTATGTTGGATGAACATATGAAAACTATCTCTAAAAAAGATAGAAGATATTATTTATGTGTTTTATAGTAGAACCAGATTGAAAAACTTTAAGATTTAGGTTGTAATATTTACCTAGTAATATGTTTAAAGATTCTTAATGTTATTTTTTTATTTTTACTGCATTTGAGAGTATCCTAGATTTTTTTTCAGAGAGTTTTGCTTTTTCAAGTTTATAAACACTTCTATAAGCTTCCGAGAGTTTTTTGTATATAATTGAAGAATTTGGATAATAACTCACAGCTAACTCTAAAAGCGCTACCAATTCAGTATATTGTTTACTGCTTTTTAACCGACGAGCTACACCTAATATATTTCCAACAAAGTAAAAAGAATCTTCGTTAGGAATGATATCAAATTCATATTGCTTGGATAACGTATCAAAAAAATGCTTTATCTCTTTAGCTGGATTTTTTGCATTTATAAATGATTTATAAGGAATATCCCATACTTTTTTTGGGTAGATAGTCTCTAATCCATGCTGGATTCCTGGAACAGACATTCCATAATGATCTTCCTCATCTAAAATTTCTATTTTATAATTGAAATTTTGAGGATTCAATTTTTCTAATGCTTTATTTAAATTAGAATATGCTTGGGTTTCCCCTATAGGTCTATTTAATAAATCTCTAGAAGCTTTCCCTATGTATAAAGAATTTCCTTGATGTTTACCAGATTGTATGGATGTAAAAATTTGGTCTTCGATTGTTTTTCCATTATCTGTAAACTGCGTCAATTCAGATGCCAGAACAATATACCCTTTAAATAACTTTGGGTCGTTCCAAAACGCTTCCAAAACTGGTCCAAAAGTTGGCGACATCCCAATAATAGTACGATGTGAGTTGGCACGATAGTTTTTTTCAATAAAAGGAATAACTTCATCTTTTAAAAATGCTACATACTCTTTAGACTTACCTCCATAACCACCAAAAAATGCACGCCCTTCTTTATTTTTCAAAACAAGGGCCATATCATTTCTTTTACTTGTATTATTAGTAATTCCAACAATAATACTTCTTGGCATATAATTTCTTTCTGCTCTTATTTTTACAATGGATTGAGTTACATCAAATAAAAATTCGGCATCCATCACATAAATCACTGGATAATCGTGAATATTTCTATCGTAATTTTTTGGAAGAGAAATAAGCACTTTTCTATCTTCATTTAGTATTTCTGACTTTATAAAAAGTTGCTTTCCTATTGTATAATCTATTTCTGATATTTGAGCAATAGCGTTACTTATAACTAAGTAATTAATTAAAAGTAAGCATATTTTTATATGCTTCATTTATTTAGAGTTTAATGTTTTTTAATAGCTTCAATCAAGTTCCTAAATTTTCTTCTATACTTTAATTAAACTGTTTTTGCATTTTTTGTTTCCACTGTCTAGAAAGCGCAATGATGATAATTAGTACTATTATTAAAACACTTCCTTTTATCAAACTCTGAATCATTTTGTTCTGTTGCATTACAAAGAGGAGTGCGTCTACTTTTCCAGTTTGTATAAAGACCCAGTCACTGGCAATTCTTGTTGCAATATCCTCGCTTCCCGTAGTCAGAATAATAATTCCACTCTTGCTTATTGGGTTATATCTGAATGCTGTGTTGATGGGTGGGTTGTTTTTTCCATCATGACCAATAATGTATGCACCATTTTCTATTTCTGTGAATAAAAGGGTCCCTAATCCATAGATGGGTGCACCAAAGCTCTCGGCTTCTACTTGCCACATCATCTTTAGAAATTTCGTAGATAATGGATTTTGATGGCTACGGTCTTCGCTCAAAAAGTAAAATAGTTTTTCTAAATCTGCCAAAGTAGTATAAAGCCCACTAGCAGCTTGTGCAGTGTAGTAATGGTGCCCTGCTATAGTACCATCTGTTTGATAAAAGGCACTTAATCTATTGCTAAACGTTTCGTCCCATAGATAAAATGAAGATGTCATTTGCAAGGGTTCAAAAACTTCGGTTTTCATATACGCATCAAACGTTTGTTCGCTTACTTCTTCAACAATAAGTTGGAGTAATGTAAAACCCCCGCCAGAATAGCGCCACTCGCTTCCAGGTTGGATGCTAACTTTTAAAATTCCATCACTTCCAGGGTCTGCGTCTTTGGCGTTGGTTAGTGACGCTTCTAAAGACTGCACGCTATCAGGATTTTCAAAACCTGCATAGCCTAGACCATCTGTTAAACCTGCTGTATGACTTAGAAGTCTCCTCACCGTAACTTTATCATTGTCAAATGAACTAGGTGGTAATTTCCAACGTTTAAGATAATTAGATACAGGAGCATCCAAATCTAATTTTCCCTCTTGAACTAATCGCATCACGCCAATAGCCGAAACAAATTTTGAAAGAGAAGCTACTTGAAATACGGTATTCCGGTCAACTGAAGTATTCTTTGAATGGAAAGATTCCATTACTGGGGTACCATCTTTAAATATCACCATCGCCATACTACCTACAAACTCCTTTTTAAATTCTTGATTCACTGCTGCAACAAAACTTTTTGTTTCTTTCTTCTCAGTAAATGGTGTATGCCACCAACCTTTATCCGCACCTAAAAAAATCACAGTTCCCCATATAACAATAAGGAAAACGGATAAACAGGTATATTTTAAAAACCGCTTCATGGCTATTTTTTTATAATGGACCCAAAAACCAAACCTACACCTGCTCCTAGTACTAATCCAATTGCTATATGATTGGTTAAGATACCCACACAAAGTCCGATCCCTGCTCCAAATAGTAATCCTAATTTCAATTTATTTTTCATAACACTTTTTCTTAATTGTTTAACATTTGATTAAAAAAAATTACTTTACCTGATTTGAAATCCAATCAGAAATAATCT
>CAYGUY010000127.1:0-7111 GCA_964353165.1 uncultured Maribacter sp. | reverse complement strand
GAATTACGAACTACACCAGAACTTTCCTTTGCGGTACGGCATTTAAACTGTCACGCAGGAATAGTACTTACCGCCTCCCACAATCCTCCAGAGTACAATGGGTATAAGGTATACTGGACAGATGGCGGACAAATAGTACCACCACAGGACGGGGAAATTATCGCAGAAATCAATGCCTTACCCTTCGAAGACATTAAGTTTAAGGCAAACGAAAGCCTTATAGAGGTCATTGACAAAGAAGTAGACGAAGCCTTTATTGAAGCCTCTGTTGCCAACGGAAATTTTAATGCTGCTGGAAAGGATGATTTTAAGATTGTGTTTACCTCGTTACACGGTACGTCCATAACCGCCATTCCCGAAGTGCTGAAACGTTCGGGTTATAAGAACGTGACGATTATAGAAGAGCAGGCCAAACCAGATGGAAACTTCCCAACAGTAAAATCGCCAAATCCGGAAGAGTCGGAAGCATTGTCCATGGCCGTTAAAAAAGCCGAAGAAATTGGTGCGGACATGGTCGTTGGAACAGATCCGGATTCTGACCGTTTAGGTATTGCCGTTCGGAATTTAGATGGGGAGATGGAAATCGTAAATGGAAACCAAGCGATGGTATTAATGACCAAATTTCTATTGGAGAAGAGAAAACAACAAGGATTTAAGGGCAATGAGTTCATAGCCACTACCATTGTATCCACCCCAATGATGGAAGCCATGGCCAAAGCCTACGGTGTAGAATTCAAAACAGCGTTAACCGGATTCAAATGGATCGGTAAAATGATCAAGGATTTCCCGGAGTCGGACTTTATAGGAGGTGGGGAAGAGAGTTTTGGATATATGGTGGGCGATTTTGTCCGAGACAAAGATGCGGTGACCTCCACCCTACTTGCCTGTGAAATAGCATCCCAAGCAAAAGCGAACGGAAGTTCTTTTTACAAGGATTTAATCGATTGTTATGTGGATTACGGATTTTATAAGGAACATTTGGTATCCATTACTAAAAAGGGAATAAGTGGTGCGGAAGAAATAAAACAAATGCTAAAAGACTTCAAGGAAAATCCAGTGGCGTCCGTTGCCGGTTCCAAAGTAAAATGGATCGAGGATTACAATACATCAACTGCAAAAAATGTATTGACCGGGCAAGAAATTGACATCGATATTCCAAAATCCAACGTACTGATTTATGAAACGGAAGATGGAACACGAGTTGCTGCCAGACCAAGCGGAACAGAGCCTAAAGTTAAGTTTTACATCAGTACCAATACCACCTTGGAAAAAGCATCGGACTATAAAAAAGTTGCTGCCGAATTAGATCTGAAAATACAAAGCATCCTGAGTGAGCTTAAATTGGGTTAATGGATTATTTTAAAAAGATTCTTCGTTTTGCGAAGCCTTACCGAAAATATGGTTACCTAAATATTTTCTTTAATGTGCTGTATGCCTTGTTCAGTGCATTGGCATTTGCCGCATTAATTCCAACATTGGATGTTATTTTCTATCCTGAAAAAAAAGTAACTATAAAGCCAATTTATCAAGGCTTAAGTAAAATAAAGGAATTTACATTGGAGTATGTAAACTACTCCGTAAACCAATATGCAGGTGATGATCAAATGAAGGGTCTAATAATGGTTATTAGTTTGGTGCTGATATTGTTTCTACTCAAAAATTTTTTTAACTATCTGGCCATGTACTTCATTACCTTTTTACGTAATGGTGTTTTACAGGACATTAGGAACGCGATGTACCAAAAAATTACAGATTTACCTATTTCTTACTTTTCCGAAAAACGAAAAGGGGACGTAATCGCAAGGGTAACTTCGGATGTATTGGAAATTCAACACTCCTTTTTATCAATTTTGGAACTGATTATCCGGGAACCGCTGACTATGCTCTTTACCTTGCTGATAATGTTTGGCATAAGTCCTAAACTAACCTTGTTCGTGTTCATTTTTATTCCTATTTCTGGGCTTATCATTTCAAAAATTGGAAAATCCCTAAAGAAAAAATCGGATCGGGTTCAAAAAGAACAAGGAGAATTTTTATCCATTGTAGAGGAAACATTAGGTGGTCTTCGAGTCATTAAGGCCTTTAATGCCGAAAGTAGATTTATCAAAAACTTCAAAGTAAGTACAAACCGCTTTTTTAAATTCTCGAACTCCCTTTTAAATAGACAGAATCTAGCATCGCCTACAGGGGAATTTTTAGGCATTCTGGTCATTGGCGTATTATTGTGGTACGGTGGACAACTTGTTATCGTGGAGAAAAGCTTGGATGCTGCTTCCTTTATAGGTTACATCGCTTTAGCGTACAATTTTTTAACGCCGGCAAAGGCTATTAGTAAAGCTTCCTATGGTGTACAGAAAGGAAACGCAGCCGCGGAACGTGTTCTGGAGATCCTAGAAACCAATAACCCCATTGCCGAAATTGAATCGCCCATTGAAAAATCGATCTTTGAGCAGAACATCACCCTTGAAAATATTTCTTTCAAGTACGAAGACGAATATGTGTTAAAGGATTTCAACCTAAATGTCCCAAAAGGCGGAACTGTTGCGCTTGTAGGGCAATCCGGTAGTGGAAAAAGTACCATAGCCAATTTGGTCACCCGTTTTTATGATGTGAACCAAGGTGATATAAAGATTGACGGAATCAATATAAAAGAACTTTCTAAAAAGTCCTTACGGGGTATATTAGGACTCGTAACACAGGACTCCATCTTATTTAACGATACGGTACAGAACAACATCAGCCTAGGAAAAGAAGGTGCTACCGCAGAGGAAATTATCGAAGCAGCAAAAATTGCAAATGCCCATGACTTTATCATGGAATTGCCTAAAGGCTACGATACCAATATTGGCGACAGTGGCAACAAGTTAAGCGGCGGACAAAAACAACGGTTGTCCATTGCGCGCGCCGTTCTTAAAAATCCACCTATCATGATTTTAGATGAAGCCACTTCTGCACTAGATACCGAAAGCGAACGTTTGGTGCAGGATGCGCTAGAGAAAATGATGAAAAACCGCACCTCTATTGTCATCGCTCACCGTTTGTCTACTATACAAAACGCGGACAATATTGTGGTACTTCAAAAAGGGGAAATCGTAGAACAGGGATCCCACACGGAACTTTTGACCAAAAATGGCACCTACAAAAAGTTGGTGGATATGCAATCTCTTGGCTAATGAGACCTTTTCAAACCGGTCTAATGGAAATCAAAGCTATACCAGCTCAACTAACTTGGGAGGTTAGACATAAGGCTATGTGGCCCAATAAGCCATTTTCCTATATAAAAATTGAAAATGATGCCGAGGGACAACATTTTGGGCTTTATTTGGAAAACAACCTCGTATCTGTTATTTCCATATTTATAACGGATACAGAAGCCCAATTTAGAAAATTTGCTACCGTACCGCAGTATCAAGGAAATGGTTATGGGTCTAGCTTGTTATCGTATATTTTCAAGGAAATGTCTGGGTTTGGGATAAAAAGACTTTGGTGTAACGCCAGACTGGATAAAACCAGTTTTTACGAAAGATTTGGAATGCTACCAACCCAAACCACTTTTGAAAGAGGCAACATAAGCTACGTCATTATGGAATCCTATTTGCAAGGAAGAAAAAAGGCAGTTAAGTAGCGCTGCGTTAAAATCAGTCGTATTCGGATTAAACCTTTTTGTACATTAGAAGTCCAAGGACACAAACAAAGGTTATTTGATTTCCGAAAATAAACTAGTACTGGAGTTAAAGGGCAAGGATACCCAATCCTTAGCCTTTGAACGGTTGGTGAACACCTACAAAGAGCGACTGTATTGGCATATCCGTGGAATTGTTCTCAACCATGACGACGCAGACGATGTACTACAAAACACCTTTATAAAAGTATACCGTAATATCGATGGGTTTAAGGGCGATAGCAAGTTGTTTTCTTGGATGTACCGGATTGCTACTAATGAATCCCTTACCTTTTTAAAACAGAAATCCAGAAAGTTGGGTCTAAGCGATATGGAATACCAAGAACGATTGGTAGAAAATTTACAGGCCGATGTCCATTTTGATGGCGACGAAATTCAATTGAAACTACAACAAGCAATAGCTACTTTACCTGAAAAGCAAAAATTGGTCTTTAAAATGAAATATTTTCAGGAATTGAAATATGGGGAGATTTCCAGTATTTTAGAAACCTCAGTGGGTGGGTTAAAAGCTTCGTACCATCTTGCGGTTAAAAAGATTGAAGCATATTTAAAAGAAGATTAAACCATTTAGGCTGGCAATAGTCAAATTATATAAATGAAAATACCTAAGAAACATAATCCGTTTACCACTCCAGATGGCTATTTTAAGGAGCTCTCGCAAGATCTAGAAACCAGACTAAGCGAAGATACATTGGGCACCTCCAAAAACGCTGGTTTTAAGGTACCTAAAAATTATTTTAACACGCTACATTCTCGGATTATACACAAACTAGATACACCTGAGCCCAAAGTTGTACAGCTAACATCCAAAGGATTTTATTATGCGGCAGCAGCCTCAATAGCGGCTGCCTTCTTAATATTCTTTGGTATCCAATGGACAAGCCCAGAGCCAACTACTTGGGATAGTATTGTTAACTCAGATATAGAAACCTATTTTGAAACCAATGGTTTAGGACTAAGCTCATACGAAATTGCAGAAGTACTTCCGATAGATGATTTAAAAGTGACCGACTTTTTGGAGACCGAGCTAAACGAAGACGATATCATAGAGTATATCAGCGAAAATACCGATGATTTTGAAGAACTAAATTTAGATGATGATGAATAAAATAGTAACGATAGCACTTATCCTCTTTACACTGTTAAGTTATGGACAAAGAGGTAATAGAGAAAAGATAAAATCACTCAAAGTAGCCTTTATTACAGAGCGGTTAGAGCTAACCAGCAAGGAAGCCCAGCAATTTTGGCCCATTTATAATAAGTTCGAAGATAAACGAGAATTACTTCGTAAAAAAGAACGAATTGAAATACGGGACAAAATGCGAGAAGTATCAACGCTGTCCGAAACTGAATCGACCAATCTTTTAGACAAATTAATTAGTTTTAAAGAAGAAGCCGAAAAGTTAGACGCGTCTTACGTAAAGGAAATTAAAACGGTATTATCCGCTAAACAAGCCTTGTTATTGCTTAGTTCCGAAGAGGAGTTTAAACGAGAACTCCTAAAGCGATACCGCCAAAACAGAGGTGGTAGGCGTTAAGGTAATCTCCGTTGGATAACTGGTGCTTTACTTTACATCTATTGCTAACAAATATTTTTTCAATATCCTAAAACTAAAACAGATGTGCTTTAATTGACCCTCTGCATTTGCAGAACAAAGGAATTCTTACATTACATTGCCTATCGGATGAGCTTCTTGTATTTAATTCGTTTGGGCATAATGTCGGCACCCAATCGTTTTTTGCGATTCTCTTCATAATCCGAGAAGGAACCTTCAAAGAAATAAACCTGTGAATCGCCTTCAAAAGCCAAGATATGGGTACATACCCTATCCAAAAACCATCTATCGTGAGAAATGACGACACCGCAACCGGCAAAATTTTCCAAACCTTCTTCTAAAGCACGTAAGGTGTTCACATCCAAATCGTTAGTAGGCTCATCAAGGAGCAAAACGTTACCTTCTTCTTTTAAAGTCATCGCAAGATGTAAGCGATTTCGTTCTCCACCGGATAACATACTAACCTTTTTGTTCTGTTCGCTACCTGAAAAATTAAACCGACTTAAATACGCCCTAGAATTTACTTGACGCCCCCCCATCATCACCAATTCTTGCTCGTCACTAAAGTTCTGCCAAATTGTTTTCTCAGGGTCTATATTGGAATGGCTTTGGTCCACATAAGCGATTTTTGCGGTATTACCGACTATAAATTCTCCTTTGTCCGGTTGTTCCTCGCCCATAATCATTCTAAAAATTGTCGTTTTACCAGCGCCGTTAGGGCCTATGACACCAACAATTCCCGCTTGTGGCAGGGTAAAGTTCAAATCTTCGTACAATAATTTATCGCCAAAAGCCTTACTTACACCTTTAGCCTCTATGACATTGCTACCTAAACGTGGGCCATTAGGAATATAGATTTCCAGTTTTTCGTCCAATTGCTTTTGGTCCTGACTCATCAACTTGTCATAGTTCTTCAAACGAGCTTTTTGCTTTGTCTGTCTGCCCTTGGCCCCTTGACGTACCCACTCCAACTCGCGCTCCAAGGTTTTTTGCCTTTTAGACGCTGTTTTGCTCTCCTGTGCCAATCGTTTTGATTTTTGGTCCAACCAAGAAGAGTAATTCCCTTTCCATGGAATACCCTCCCCTCTATCCAATTCCAAAATCCAACCTGCAACATTGTCCAAGAAATATCTATCGTGGGTAACAGCGATTACCGTTCCTTTATATTGTGCCAAATGGTGTTCTAACCAATGTACCGATTCTGCATCCAAGTGGTTGGTGGGCTCATCGAGCAATAAAATTTCCGGTTCTTGCAACAGTAATCTACAGAGTGCCACCCTTCTTCGTTCCCCACCTGACAATACTCCGATTTTCTTATCGGATTCAGGTGTGCGAAGAGCATCCATCGCTATTTCAAGCTTCGTGTCCAACTCCCAAGCATTTGAAGCATCAATTTGATCCTGCAACACCGCTTGCTTATCCATTAGCTTTTGCATCTTATCAGCGTCCTCATACACCTCTGGCAAACCGAACATGTCGTTAATCTTATTATACTCGTCTAAGATGGCTACCGTCTCCGCTACTCCTTCCTTAACAACCTCGAGTACCGTCTTATTCTCATCTAATTTCGGTTCTTGTTCTAAATACCCAACATTATATCCGGGAGAAAAAACAACATCACCCTGAAAATTTTTATCAACGCCAGCAATAATTTTTAACAAGGTAGATTTACCAGAGCCGTTAAGACCGAGAATACCAATTTTGGCACCGTAAAAGAAACTGAGGTATATATTTTTAAGGACAGGAGTATTAGCTGTCTTAAATGTCTTTGTTACTCCAGACATGGAGAAAATGACCTTTTTATCGTCGGACATGAGAGTTAGATGTTAGATGTTAGATGTTAGATGTTAGATGTTAGATGTTAGATGTTAGA
>CAYGUY010000126.1:4764-7233 GCA_964353165.1 uncultured Maribacter sp. | reverse complement strand
TTCATAGTAAATTATGAAGACCTAGATGCGGTTTTACAAACAGATACCGATAACTGGATTCAAGAAATTGAGGTTATCCGATCCCAAATTATTAACTCAGATTCTACTCATGTTAAGATATATCATTAGCCTAGGTATAATTCTGTATACGGTTTCCATAGTTGCCCAAAGCAAACCAATAGACACACAACCCAAAGACACCGTTGTTTATGAGCAATCCTATGGCATAAGAATTGGTATAGACTTAAGCAGGATAATTATGTCATCATTGGATGATAACTATACGGGCTTGGAAATAGTTGCGGATTACCGCTTAACAGACGACCTGTATTTAGCGGCAGAATTGGGTAATGAGGACAAAACGCAACAAGAAGACCTATACAACTTTAACACCTCAGGAAGCTATCTTAAAGTTGGGGTAGACAGGAATACCTACGCGAATTGGTATGGCGAGAAAAACCTTATTTTCTATGGAGGCCGATTGGGATTCAGTACGTTTAGCAATACAATAAACAATTACCAAATATTTGACAACAATAGGTACTGGAATCCAGAGGGTTTTGCTACAGCATCTGAAACCCCTGAAGAAATCAGCGGACGCACGGCGTCTTGGCTAGAGGCCGTTTTAGGTACCAAAGTAGAACTATTCAAAAATATCTATTTAGGTGCCAGCGTACGGCTAGGATTTCTTTTTACGGATGCGAACGAAGGACGATTCCCTATTTTGTATGTTCCAGGGTTCAACAAAGTCACTTGGGACAGTAAATTTGGGGTGGGGTATAATTATTCCATTTCTTATTTCCTTCCCTTATACAAGAAGAAGAACAAAGCCAAGAAAATTTCAACTGAGGAAGAAGCAGAATAAACGACTACAGCTCTTTAGGAGATTTCATAAAAATCGATTTCATCATCAACTTTTCTTTTCCGGCATCACGGACCACAGCAAATTTTGGTGCGAATACAGTTGAGAATACTGCTGCCCCTATGGCTAAATACAAACGTGGTACTTCCAATAACTGACCTATTCCAAACCTAGCTATCAAAAACAATACTGCAAAACCTAAAAAATTAAAAAGCAAAGCCTTGTGTTCTAACTTCATAACTATAATTCCTTGTTGTATTTCGCTTTTTTACTGCCTTCGTACATCACATATTGCACCAGTCTCGACTCTAAATGACTATTAAATACTTTTATTTTTCTTGACGGCCTTAGACCCACAAATTTCAAGGCTTGTAAATTAGAGGTGATAAACCAAGCACTTGTTCCTGGATAAGATCGCTTTAAGGTATCGCCTATATCAGAATAGAATTCTTCCACATCAAAGTCGGAATCCAAATCTGAACGGTCCAGTCGTTCGCCATATGGTGGGTTAAAACAAATATGTAATGAACCTTCATTTTGCTTTTCTGTTTTGAAAAAATTTTCCCTTTTTACAGTAATATAATCGTCCAAGTTGGCATTTTCTATATTCTCCTGAGCTTTTCTTATAGCCGAGGGAGCCTTGTCATATCCCACGATCTTATAATTAAACTCCCGTGTTTTCTTTAAACTGGAATCTACGATCTTTTCGTACAACTCAGCATCAAAATCCGGCCACTTTTCAAAAGCGAAACCCTTTCTATTAATGTTAGCAGGGATATTACAGGCAATCATTGCCGCCTCGGTTAGCATAGTCCCACTGCCACACATAGGGTCTAGAAAATCACATTGTCCATCCCAACCGCTTAGCAGCAGTAAACCAGCTGCCAAAACTTCGTTAATGGGTGCAATGTTAGTAGAAATCCTATATCCACGATGATGAAGCGAATTTCCTGAACTATCCAAGGAAACATTACACGTATTGTTATGTATATGAATATTAATTCTCAGGTCAGGTTGTTTTACATCAACGTTAGGTCTGTCGCCGTCCGTATCTCTAAACTTATCTACAATAGCATCCTTGGTTTTCTGTGATACGTATAATGAATGAGTGAATTGCTCAGAATTGACGGTTGAATCGATAGCAAAAGTATCCTCAACAGACAAGTATTCTGCCCAGTCCATATTATAAATCTTTCGATAGAGGTCTTTTTCATCCCTTACTTGAAACGAATGTATAGGTTTAATAATCTTAATCGCGGTGCGTAAACACAAATTAGCTTTATACATAAAACCTATATCACCATCAAAGGCAACGTTTCTAGTGCCCTCAACCACGTTACTTGCACCTAAATTCCTTAACTCCTTTGCCAGTATTTCCTCAAATCCAAAAAGAGTCTTGGCGACCATTCTAAAATTATTACCCATCAGCTGTTTTTAACGTACCGCAAAAATACGTTAATTTTGACGCAGAAGTAGGTTGTTGTCTACTTCAGTTTAAAAAGCCAAACCAACTTATACATGAACTATATTCTCCCAATTCTTGGAGTACTATTAAGTTTTGCTTTTGTTTACATCACCAAACCTAAAAAAAAGGAGCATTTTAAATT
>CAYGUY010000126.1:0-4664 GCA_964353165.1 uncultured Maribacter sp. | reverse complement strand
TAGAGCAACGAATGCGATGTTGGGAAAAAGTTGTTTCCTTAAAATCAATCCTCCTAGAAAAGTACTTACCCGAGGCTAATATTCAGGATGAATATTTCTTAACCAACGGCAAAGAAATATCAAGAATTTATGTAGAACTGGAAGCAGTTTCCATTCATAATAAGAACACCTGGCAAGAAACCATGATTTTCTTGTACGAAAACATGTCTAGATTGGAGGACTTTTTTACCGAATATGAAGACCTATTGCGACCATAGAATACTGTTTTTACCATTTAATCTAAAGGCACCTGAATCACTTTATTTCTGGAATACACTATTCTCCATAAATAAAATTGTTTGCTATCATCCAAAGTCCCTAACATAGAGATGAAACAAGGAATATATGTTATTTAGCTATTTTAAGTACTAAACTCCTGAAAAAGAATTGAACCCACCATCTACATCAAAAATGCTTCCAGTAACAAAACTGGCTGCATCGCTTAATAGATAATGCACCATTCCGTTGAGTTCAGAAGTATCTCCAAAACGCCCCATAGGTGTATTTTTAATGATACTATTTCCGCGATCGGTGAAAGAACCGTCTTTGTTGGTTAATAAGCTCCTATTTTGCTTTCCAATAAAAAAACCCGGTGCAATGGCATTTACCCTAATCTTATCACCGTGTTTTAGCGCCATTTCCTGCGCCATCCATTTGGTAAAAATATCAATCCCTGCTTTAGCCAGAGAATACCCCAGAACCCTGGAAATACTTTGCTTTGCTGCCATAGACGATATATTTAGGATAACACCGTGACCCTGCTTAACCATGAGCTCACTGAGAACCACTGTTGGCAATACAGTCCCGAACAAATTTATATCCACCACCTTTCGTGTGTCGTCTATCGAAATATCATGAATAGTCTCACTTGGCTTTAATGTCGCTCCAGGAAGGTTGCCACCCGCCAAATTTACTAAGCCATGTAGACTTTCAAATTGTTCTTTAATTTTATCTTTTACCACATGCAAAGCTTCTTCGTTTAAAACATCGACTACAAAAAAATAGGTGCTATTTTCCGCAATGGCATTTAACTCTTTTCGTTTCGCTTCTAATTTTTTGAGTGTTCTGCCTAGTAAGATCACTTTAGCGCCATTTTCAACCAAATAGGTGGCTATTGAACCTCCAAGCGCACCTGTTCCTCCGGAAAGGGCATAAATCTTATTTTTAATAGACAGTGATTTATTCATCTCTATGGTATTTTTTATTGGCTTTTGGGATTTTTTATGCAGAAATAGTACTACACGATTTAGTATTCACACTTTAAACATCTCTTTCACGCGACTATGATTTTTTGAACAATCTAAATAATTTTCAACATTCTTCCTAAAATGTAGTTAATGCCATAGTTAAGACTAAATCTTCCAAACCTAAAACAACTCCAAAAGTTCCTGTTCGGTAAATTCTCCTCCGGTTTTTGATTTCACATTTCTGAGTTCCTTTATTTTTTCTGGGGATATCGATTTTGGATTATCTGAAAATCCATTTGTGACATAAGAAATAATACCGGCTATATCCTCATCCGTTAAATCATCGTTAGCTATTAAACCGGGCATGGATTGATTAAAGTTGTATAACTGACCATTTACATGAATTGGACCAGTTACGCCGTGCAATATAATTGCTGCCAATCGCTCTATGGGTTCGGAAACATATTCCGAATGTTCCAAGGGAGGTGCTAAACCTTCGATTCCTTTACCATTAATCCCATGACATGCAGCACAAATTTGCCTGAATAGTTTTGCACCAACGGTGCGATTATCTTGTGCTCGACTTACGCTTGTGAATATTTGATTCTTATTATCCTCTGCGGCATTTACAATAACTTCTTCCAATTCCGCTCTCATCAAATCCGTTTCGCTAGCTGTTTTCTGTACAAAGGCAAGAAACGACTTTTCCCTGTCGGATAATCCACTTAAAATAGCTTCTTTCAATATTGGACTATCAGGACTATTGTTTAATAACTGATTTATTAACGGAAAGAAATCGTCCTCAGAAAGTTGTGACCAATTGCCTAACGAGCTGGCTAAATACAGATTTATCAGCTTATCCTTTCTATCAATGAGACTTTCAAAAAGCATTAAGACTTTTAGTCCATGCTTAGGGTTTATGAACTGTTCCATTTGAACTAATGCATGAGCAACCAACTGAGAATTTGTGCTACGTGCTGACTTTTCCAAAACCTCAAAACTGAGTGCTCCCTTGCCCTCCAACACGTATAGCGCATGCAATTGAGCTAAAGGCTTTTCATCATCGAGCAGCAGGGTATTCAACAAAGGAACAATGTTGGGATTATTAGCAGAAATTAGCTTTTGGTGCGCTCTGTCACGTATCCAACCATTACTATCATTTAAAGAGCCTAAAAGTTGTTCTGGTTGCGATTGATTTTTAAAGGAACTAGTTTTGGTATCGATAGCACTAATCTTTAAAATCCTACCGTAGTTTAACAATGTATCTAACTGTAATTCGCTCGCTCTTTTTTTATAATATGGACTTGCATATGCGCGATGCTGAATGACTCCCTTGTGCATATCAACTATATACATATTCCCATCCGGACCATCAACTAAACTAACTGGTCGAAATGCTTTATCGAATGATGCCAAGAATTCTTTACCTTCAAAAGCCTGTTCAGCAGAGAGACTATCACCATGAAAGGATAGCACATTTCGTTTGATAAGATTTGCCTCAGGAATACATATAAATACATTCTGATCATATTCTATTGGAAATGTACCGCCTCTATATACCAGTGGACTACACGAAGCTGTTACATTCACAAGCAGACTATCCACAGACAACACACCGTTTATATACCCTCTGTTTACCAATGTAGGTTGTAAAGGATATACCCTCTGATCAGCTGTTAAAACCTGATTAACGGTATACTTTGGATGAACATAATCGTTTCTAATCATCCGATTAGGAGTAACATAATCGGCGATTAATTGAGTAGCATTATTATTATAATAAAGTCTGCCAAAATTATCATTTGAAATACCCCACTGTCCTCTAAATGTTGTTGGCTCCTTAAGCCAAACACCATTAGATCTGCGATATCTAAAATTAGATTTAGCGCTGTAAATCCAATTATCAATATTCATAACTAATCCGTTTGGTTGATGCTCAGGATTGCCCTCGGGAGCATAAAGGGAATCTACGACCACCTTATTCAACGGTCTATCGTCTTCTATTTCCGTAAAATAAAGATAAGGTGGCTCAACGTATAATAATCCTCCATAAACATGGGATATAGCCCTTGGTAATACTAGACTATCCAAGAATATTTTAGCGTGATCCATAACGCCGTCCTTATCTAAATCCTGCAAAATTTTGATACTCCCATTTGGTTCTTCTTCTCCAAATCCTTCCATATTGGACATATATCCTGGCATCTCTACTACCCAAATTCTGCCCGTATCATCAAATGACATCGACACGGGTGCTCTCAAAAGGGGCTCCGCAGCCAGTACTTCTAATTCAAAACCTGTTTCAATCTCATAATCATCTAACGATACTGAAGTTTCATTGTAGGACGACGAGCAAGACACTATACAGTGAAGTATTACTAAGGAAGTAATGTGAAAAAATCCAAAACGTTTTTTTTGTAACGAAAAATTATGCATCAAGTAAGGACTATTTAAATAACATGCATAAAAATAAACAACCAATGGCAAAAAGCACCTGCTAGTACAAACAAATGCCATATGAAATGGTTGAATGGTATTTTTCTAACAGCATAAAACACTATACCTACCGTATACAATATACCCCCCATGAATAAAAGCTGTATCCCTGCATCAGAAGTAACGGATTTAAGGTTCTCTATATCAAAAATAATCAACCAACCCATAAGCGCATATAAACCCAAAGAAACAAACTCAAACCTTCCTGTAAAAAATAGTTTTAGAATAGTTCCTACAGTAGCTATACCCCAAACGATTGAGAACAATAACCAACCACTGGTAGTGGATAACAGAATTAAAGCTACTGGACTATAGGTGCCTGCTATTAAAAAATAAATACTGATATGATCCAGAATCCGTAGTCGTTCCTTTAAAGGACTTCTTGAAACCGCATGATAAACTGCAGATGCCGTAAACAAGCCTATTACAGAAAAACTATAAAGTAAAATCCCAAAAACCGACATATTAGTTTTATGGGTATTCCCTACTAGTAAAATAGCTAAGCCAACTAACCCAAATAACGCACCAAATCCATGAGATATGACATTATATTTTTCCTCTTTAGCCAGTTTAGCATATTCTATCATAGCATCCTCCTATAGTAACCTTATTCTTTATGTTATTTAATTCTAAGATAACCAATACCTATTAGCAATCCTTCGGAATTGTGCACAAAAAAGCCCCCTTACATTACTGTAAGGGGGCTCTTGAAAAAAGGCGGCTACCTACTCTCCCACTTGGTATAGCAGTACCATCGGCGCAAACGGTCTTAACTTCCCTGTTCGGAATGGTAAGGGGTGGGCCCCGTCGCCATGGCCACCTAAAATCTTGTCCTGAACTTGGTTCAGGATCTCGTATTTTAATTTTCGCGGGCATATTGCCCACAAAAATGACATAATAAAGGAACAGGTACCCAAAAAGAAAGTAACGTATAATCGTTAT
>CAYGUY010000125.1:0-7494 GCA_964353165.1 uncultured Maribacter sp. | reverse complement strand
TGAAACTGAGCAGTTTACAAAAAACCTTTTAGTTGATTATCTTACGAAAAAAATTCCTAATTTTGCAATCCGTTTATCGGAAAGCATAACAAATCCCATCAAGTATTTTTAAATTATGGCAAAAAAAGAAGATTCGTCCGTAGAAGCAAAGCTTAGAGCATTGTACGATTTGCAATTAATTGACTCTCGGGTTGATGAAATACGCAATGTCCGTGGCGAACTACCCTTGGAGGTGGAAGATTTAGAAGATGATGTCCTAGGTCTTAAAACAAGAATGGATAAGCTTAAAACGGATTTAGAAACTATCAATTTTGAAATTGGAGCCAAGAAAAATCTTATTGAGGAAGCTAAAACCTTAATTAAGAAGTACACGGAACAACAAAAAAATGTTCGAAACAGTAGAGAATTCAATTCAATAACCAAAGAATTGGAATTTCAAGAATTAGAAATTCAACTTGCCGAAAAAAATATCAAAGAGTTTAAAGCTCAGATAGACCAGAAAAAAGCGGTCATTTCTGAAACAAAAGAACACCTTTCTGAACGTGAGTCGCATTTAAAACATAAGAAAAGCGAATTGAATGCTATTTTATCAGAGACGGAAAAAGAAGAAAAAGCCTTGTTGGAAGAATCCTTAAAGTACCAAGGGAAAATAGAAGAGCGTTTGGTTAAGGCCTATGCAAGAATCCGAAATAACGTAAAGAACGGCTTAGCAGTAGTTCCAATCGAAAGAGGAGCTTCAGGAGGTTCTTTCTTTACCATTCCACCGCAGGTACAAGTAGAAATTGCTTCAAGGAAAAAAATAATTACCGATGAGCATAGTGGAAGAATTCTAGTTGATCCTGCACTAGCCGAAGAAGAATCAGAAAAAATGCAAAAGATGTTTTCGAAACTCTAAGCGACACTAAGTCATATACGAAAGCCGTCTATCTTTGATAGATGGCTTTTTTTATGTAGTTTAGACTAGGATGTTCAACAAACAAGCCATAATCACTACTCTTTTATTTACACTTACCTCAATGTTGTATGCACAGACCGTACGCGATTATCAATGGAAAAACCGTCTCATCGTTCTGGTAGATACAGTTTTGGAAACAAGCGCTATGCAATCGCAGCTAAAGCTATTATTAACTGATGAGGATGCTTTAGAAGAACGAGATATAGTACTGTTTCAACTAACGCCCGAAACCATAATTTTATCAACAGGTAAAAAACCGAAATTTTCTCCACAGGAAACCTATAGCTCCCTTTCCATCCGTAAAGACTTTAAAGGCGTCATTCTTATTGGAAAGGACGGAGGTATGAAACTCAGAAAACCTTTTGAAGTACCACCAGAGACGATTTTTACTTTGATTGACGGTATGCCCATGCGTAAGTCTGAAATAAAAAGAAACCAAGGCAACTAAATAGAACCTATGAATTGGAAATACAGTTTAGGTGCCATTCTAAGCATTCCACTTTTACCCATTCTCTATTTTCAAGGTAAAAAAATTAAGGCTACTGTGCCAAGACTGCCAGAAGCAACGGGAATTCAAGGTCTTTACTCGGTTTCATCTAAACGTACCCTAAAAATGTTGACCATAGGCGAAAGTACTATTGCAGGCGTTGGGGTACAAACACACGAGGAAGGCTTTACGGGGACATTGGCAAAAGAATTGGCGGTAGTATTAAAATCGAATATCGACTGGAAAGTATATGCAAAAAGTGGATACGCTGCAAAAAAAATAAACAATCATGTTATACCCCATATTTCTGAAATATCGGCTGACTTGATTATTATCGGCATTGGAGGTAACGATGCATTTGAACTCAATACTCCAAAAACATGGATAACTGATGTTCGCGAACTTATAGAAAGTTTACGCTTGAAATTTGTAAAAACTCCGATTCTATTTATCAATATGCCTCCTATAAAAGAGTTTCCGGCATTTACCTCATTAATAAAATTTACCATCGGTAATTTGGTTCATATTCTGGGAGACGAAATGGAGAAACTAGTCCAAGATTTTGAGCATGTCTACTATTACGCCCTCAAAGTTACATGTAAGGATTACATCGAAAGGTACCAATTAAAACTAGCCCCGAGTGATTTCTTTTGTGATGGTGTCCACCCCTCGAAAATAACCTACCAAATATGGGCAAAGGATGTATCTAGCTATATTAGGAAATCCGAAGCGCTAAAACGGGATATACAACAGTATTTAGATATCGATTAAACTAAAGACAGTATGAAACCAAAATTCACGACCATAGAACTTGTATTTCTGGCCATGGCCGTCATAGGCGTTGGGGCAACCTGGTATTTTAATGCATTATTTTATATGGAAACAGCGGATACATCCATTACCAATTTTATTGCACAGACGGTAACTACCTTGCCTGCAAAATCTATAAGCGCAGATATCAGTGTCGTCGCTACCACTTTCCTAATTTGGATGGTCTATGAAGCCCGAAAATTAAAAATGAAACACTGGTGGATTTTTATCCCCTTGACCTTCTTGATCGCTATCGCCTTTACCTTTCCCTTATTTTTGTTTTTTAGGGAGCGACGGCTTAGAAAAGATAGCTTAGGCCTCCAATAGGGAAAGAATTTTATTTTCTACTTCCTCGCTATTCCATATAGCCTTTATATTGGGTAACTTCATAACCTCTTGCATCAACTTTTCCTGGGCGTCGCCAATTGCCAATGCCTCGGCATAAGGTCTATTGGAAAAGGTAACCCTGCTATAGGCAGGAATCCATTTTTCGGGATATTTTTGCGCGAAACGTTTTTCTATTTTTTTCTGAAGTAGGAATTGTGGGTCGGCGGTTTTACTGCTCATTTCCATAAAATTCCGATAGCTCAACTCCGCAATGGCATCTGCATTGGGTTTCCGCTCTTTTTGGTAGGTACTAAAAACAGCCTCCCAATCGTCGCCGAACTTTTCAATCATATTGTTTAAACAATATATATCCTCAAAACCGGCATTCATCCCTTGGCCGTAAAAAGGAACCACGGCATGGGCGGAATCTCCCACCAAGGCCACTTTGTCCCAATAGGTCCAAGGATAACATTTCATAGTAACCATGGCACTAGTCGGATTTTTGAAGAAATCTTCCATTAAACTATCCATTACCTGCATTACGTTCGGGAAATAGGTAACGAAAAATTCTTGGGCATTTTCCTTAGTTTTTATATTCTCAAAAGAAACGTCGCCTTCAAAAGGCATAAATAAAGTACAGGTAAAACTACCGTCCAAATTTGGCATTGCAATTAACATAAACTTCCCTCTAGGCCAAATGTGAAACGAGTTTTTATCTAGCTTATGACTCCCATCTTCGTTAGCGGGTATCGTCAATTCCTTGTAGCCCACATCAATAAAATCCTGTGAATAATCGAACCTACTGCGTCGTTGCATTTTATGCCTTACCCGGGAGAAAGCTCCGTCACAGCCAAAAATAATATCGTACTGGTACTCTTTCCACTCGCTTTTTTCCGTTTCGCCCGTAAATATCTTGGCCTCGGGCAGGTCTACATCCCAGACCTTTTCGTTAAATCGGAAGTCTACGCCTGCATCTTCCGCGAGGTCAATCATCTTCTTGTTCAGCACACCACGGGAAATGGACCAAATAGCCTCTCCTTCCTTACCATATTTTTGATAATACTCCGGTTGCCCAACCACATGCATGGCACGTTTATCTAAAGGGATACCAATCTTTTTTATTTCTTCTTCGATCCCTACTTCCCTTAGCGCTGTCCATCCCCTATTACTCATTGCTAAATTTATAGAGCGACCAGAAAATTTAATGTTTCGAATATCGGGCCGTCTGTCAAAGACCGTAATATCATGTCCATGTTTTCTAAGGTATATGGCTAGTAATGATCCTACAAGACCAGATCCAATAATAGCAATGTTCTTCTTTTGTTGCGGCATGCGTAATGGATTTATATCCAAATTCTTATTCGAGTATAAAAATAGCAAATATTAATGGACAACAGGCAGCAAAGACCAATGGGTATTCCTTAGAATTTGATACTGTTTTATTCGTAATTTGTTTAGCTTTTATTTAATTTTGATAAACAAAAATTTATTCTTTGAAACACTTCAACGCTCAAACTTTGACAGAACTACCCAGCAGATACCGGGCCAACATCATCAATAGCTGCACCGGTTATAAATCCAGTAATCTTTTAGGTACCATTTCACCTTCCGGTCATACGAATCTGGCCATTTTTAATTCCGTCGTACATATTGGGAGCAATCCGCCTATGCTAGGATTTATCTTAAGGCCCTTAACTGTGCGTAGGGATTCCTACAATAACTTTAAATCGGCGGAATATTTTACCATAAACCAAGTTTCCCAAGATATCATCTCGGCAGCCCATCACACCTCAGCCAAATACGATGAAGGTATTTCGGAATTTGCAAAAAGTGGACTAACAGAAAGCTATTTGGATGATTTTAAGGCACCTTATGTTGCCGAAAGTCCCATCAAAATCGGTTGTAGATATATCAATGAATATGAGATTAAGGAAAATGGATGCCTTTTAATCATTGGTGCCATTGAGCATATTTACCTACCTGAGGAGTGTATGGCAGAAGACGGCTGGGTTCATCTGGACAAGACCAATGCCATTAGTGCCGTTGGATTGGACGGTTATGCGCTACCAAAAATCATAGAACGGTTTGCTTATGCCAGACCGAACGAACCCAGCAAATCTATCTTGGATGGCGCATAAAAAGCCTCATCTTCCCATCAAAACATGTGTTGTTTGCGGTTTGGATTTTAACTGGCGCAAAAAATGGGAACGCAACTGGGAAGAAGTAAAATATTGTAGTGAGAAATGTAGGCGGGCTAAATAGTAGACAGTAGCATTGGCAGTGGCAGAGGATGTAAAGAGTATTCGGTTTTAAATAGTTAAAACTCGTAATCGTCTTTAAGATTTGTTTGTATTTGAGTTTAATACTTTAGTTTGACGCTTGAACTCGCCACTTGAGCTTGAGTTTGTATTTGTATTTGAGCTTGACACTTGTATTTGAATTTGTATTTGTATTTGTATTAGAATCTGTAAGAAGATATGAAAAATTTAATGTGGTTCAGGAACGATTTACGGGTGGCGGACAATCCAGCTTTGGTATCGGCCTGCAAGGGAGAAAAGGTCATTGCCGTGTATTGTTTTGACCCAAGGCACTATCAGCCAGCAGACTTCGGATTTAAAAAAACTGAAAAATACCGCGCCAAATTTCTTATAGAATCCGTTGAGGCACTCAAGACATCATTAGAACAATTAAATATTTCTCTACTTGTATATCACGAAAAACCAGAGGATATTATTCCGGATATCGTAAAATCCCATGGCATACGAAACATCTTTTTGCAGAACGAATGGACAAGGGACGAAACCAAAGTACTGGACGCAGTAATTGCCGCTGTTCCTGCTTTAACAAATTTTGAATCGCACTACGGACAATTCCTTTTTCACCCGGAGGATATACCCTATAATACAGCCCACGATATTCCACAAGTATTTACGCAGTTTCGTAAAAAATGTGAAAAATACGCTAAGATAAAATCGATTATGCCCATTCCCGATGTGATGCCCAAAAGCAATCTGGTTCAAAACGAAACCACTATTCCATGCTTAAACGCTCTTGGCCTCTCCGATTTTGAGCGGGATGCACGTACCGCTTTTCCATTTAAAGGAGGAGAACAAAGTGCACTAGAGCGCATACAGCATTATTTCTGGGAAACCAAAAAATTGGCGTACTACAAAAAAACAAGGAACGGGCTTGTTGGCATCGATTACAGTTCCAAATTATCGGCTTGGTTGGCAAACGGGAGTATATCTGCCAAAACCATCTATTGGGAGGTAAAACGTTTTGAAAAAGAAGAAACAAAGAATCAGGATACCTATTGGCTTATTTTTGAATTGATTTGGCGCGATTTCTTCAAATATATCTCCCTGAAACACGGGGATGCAATTTTTTATCAAGGTGGAATTTTGGACAAAAGCTACGAATGGGAATATTCCGATAGCAAAATGCAAAAATGGATAAACGGTACTACACAAGAACCTTTTGTAAACGCCAATATGCTAGAATTGGCCAATACCGGATGGATGAGCAATCGTGGTAGACAAAACGTTGCTAGTTTCTGGGCCAAGGAATGGGAACAGGATTGGAGATATGGTGCGGCCTATTTTGAAAGCCTGCTCATAGATTACGACGTACACAGCAATTGGGGCAATTGGATGTATAATAGCGGTGTGGGCAACGACCCAAGAGACCGAAAATTCAATATCTCACGGCAAGCGGATATGTACGATGCACAGGGTAAATTTCAGCGCTTGTGGTTGCAGGAGACATTGTTTTAATCAAACTCAAGTTCAAATACAAAATCAAATACAGGCCGCACGCCGTTGAATGTTTCTAGTTAAAGTTCAAAATAACGCAGCTTAATTCAGTAACACATAAAAATGAAGATAGTACGACTCATATTAGGCGATCAACTCAACCAAAAACATTCCTGGTTTAAGGAGGTAGATGACAACGTAATCTATTTAATGGCAGAAATGCGACAGGAAACCGACTATGTAAAACATCATATTCAAAAGGTAGTTGCTTTCTTTTTGGCAATGCGAAGTTTTTCTGAGGATTTATCTTCCAAGGGACATCAATTTATATATTTAAAAATTACGGATAAAAATAATCCGCAAGACCTTAAAGAAGTAATTAAAAAGTACAACAAGGAAACAAAGGCCGAAAGATTTGAATATCAACTACCTGACGAGTTTCGTTTGGATGAGCAGCTTAAAGAAATCTGTAAGAATCTAGAGATAGAAACAAATGCAGTTGATACAGAACACTTTTACACGGAACGTTACGAGCTAAAAAACTTCTTTCAAGGAAAAAAACAGCTTATCATGGAATCCTTTTATAGGATGATGCGAAAGAAACACGACATCATGATGGTGAACGGACAACCGGACGGGGGCAAATGGAACTACGACCAAAGCAACCGTAAAAAATGGAAGGGTACACCGGGAATTCCTCAAGAACGCGGCTTTAAAAAAGACGTCTCCGTTGTTTTAGCCGAAATAAAAGCTGCCGATGTTGAAACCTTCGGTGAAATAGAACCACAAGACTTTAGTTGGCCCACGAGCCGGGCAGAGTGCTTATCTGTTTTAAACTACTTCTGCAAGGAATTGTTAGTCCACTTTGGAGATTACCAAGACGCCATGCATACCAAAGAAAAATACCTGTTCCACTCACGTGTCTCCTTTGCTATGAACTCCAAAATACTTTCGCCAAAAGAGGTGATAGATACCGTTTTGGAACATTATTACGAACATACCGGCGAAATCGATATTTCGCAAGTGGAAGGTTTTGTGCGCCAGATCTTGGGTTGGCGCGAGTACATGCGTGGTATTTACTGGAAAGAAATGCCAGCATATGCCAACTTGAACAAACTGGAGAACCACAATCCCCTACCCGACTTCTTTTGGACAGGAAAAAC
>CAYGUY010000124.1:6231-7652 GCA_964353165.1 uncultured Maribacter sp. | reverse complement strand
CCAAAAATGGCAAAACCGGAAATTACCAACTCTAACTGCCAACTTTGCACCTGTAGTTCATCTAATATTTCGCGGTACTTGGCATCGTTTTGTTCGCTTTGCATGCTTGGTGTGGTAGGTTTCTTTCTAGAAAAGTAAGCGAAAAAGATTAATTATAACGACTTTGGAACATAAAAAACCCACCTTGAATACATCAAGGTGGGTTTTTAGAAGTTAAGCGTCAAGAGCTAACAGTCAAGAACCAAGATACAAGCTAAAGAGTTTACCTCTAAAATCTCATATCTAAGGTCTAAATACTATTTCACCATCTCATAACTACGCTTTATAAACTCCGTCATGGCGGCGCCTTTCAACAAACCTTTGGATAATTTTGCCAAATCTAAAGATTGGTTAATAAGCCGTTCTTTCTTTTTCGCCGTTTTGGTGTTTAATATTTCACCAACTAATTCGTGATTCGTATTTACCACTAAGTTGTACATCTCTGGCATATTTCCCATCCCGAACATGCCACCACCACCGGTTTGCTGCATTTCTTTCATGCGCCGCATAAACTCAGGTTCCGTAATGGTAAAGGGTAGGGCATCGCTCTCCATAGCCTCTAATTGCACGGTGTAACTGCTCTTTTCTCCGAAGACTTTTTCCAACTCAGATTTTAAAGTTTCCTTTTCTTCGTCGGACAGTTTGGAGATTTGAGTTTCCTCTTTTTGTATCAACTTATCAATATGGTCTGCATCTACACGGGCAAAGGATACTTTTTCTTTCGAAGTTTCCAGTTTCTGCATTAAATGACCTATAATTGGGGAATCCATCAGCAGTACTTCATAACCTTTTCCTTTAGCAGTCTCAATGTAACTGTGCTGCGCCTCTTTATCGGATGCATAAAGAATAACCAGTTTATCGTCCTTATCGGTCTGGTTTGCCTTTATTTTTTCCTGTAGTTCTTCAAAAGTGAAGTAAGCACCGTCTACGGTTGGATATAGTGCGAATTTATCGGCTTTTTCAAAGAATTTATCCTCGGAAAGCATTCCGTATTCGATAACGATTTTAATATCGTTCCATTTTGCCTCAAAATCTTCTCTACTATTTTTAAAGAGGGAGTTCAACTTGTCCGCCACCTTTCGGGTGATATAAGAAGAAATCTTTTTAACCGCGCCATCGGCCTGTAAGTAGGATCGGGATACGTTCAACGGAATATCCGGAGAATCGATGACACCGCGCAACATGGTCAGGAATTCAGGTACAATACCTTCTACATTATCCGTTACGAATACCTGGTTCTGGTACAGTTGAATACGATCTTTTTGTGCACTTAAATCGTTAGTAAGTTTAGGAAAGTATAGTATTCCTGTAAGATTAAAAGGATAATCTACGTTGAGGTGAATATGGAAAAGCGGCTCCTCGAACTGCATAGGATACATTTC
>CAYGUY010000124.1:4463-6131 GCA_964353165.1 uncultured Maribacter sp. | reverse complement strand
GTCATTCCCAATCCTTGGTCAATGATGTGAAGTTTTTTCCCTTCCTTATCTATTTTGACTTCGATAATGGGATTACCGTATTCTACTTTAGCCTCGCCAATAGAAGTAAGATGCTTTAACTTTAACGTGGCATCCGTACCGTTGGAAATTAGTTCTCTTAGAAAAATTTCATGATCGCTGTACAAGAATTTCTTAATAAGCGGAAATATGTTGTCTACCGAAACATTTATTTTACCTGTAGCCATTTTTATAATATTTATTTAATTGTTCGTCTAATTGATGTCAAAAAAAATACCACAACTACCCACTGTGACAAACTGACATACAGCACGGTTGAAAGTTTAACATAATTTTTGTTTAAATAATTTTATTAAAGATTAAACATTATATATCTTTGATTTGTGGTTAGAGAGAGAAGTTGCTATGAAAAAGTTTCTAAAGCTATAATCACAAGTTGATTATTTATTGGTTAGGTTGTTTAAGACGTGCTTTTTCTCTTGAGGAAGCACGTTTTTGCTAAATGAAACCTAAACTTTTTTAGTTAAGACAACGAAATTGTACCTTCATATAAACGTAAAAGACCTATGGCTACAAAAGCAAAAAAAATTACTGCAGATGCATTGATTTCCATGTATATGGACTACGTGTTGGAACACGAAACAATGCCCAAATCGATATACAAGTTCTGTAAAGTCGCCAAGATAAAGGAGGAGGATTTTTACCTTTTCTACGGCTCGCTAAATGCACTTCAAAAAGGAATTTGGGAGCAGTTTTTCAAGAATACCATGCAGGTGATGGAAAAGAATGAGGAGTACGACAGTTTTAGTAACAAAGATAAAATGCTTACGTTCTTTTTTACCTTTTTCGAAATCCTTACCCTAAATCGCAGTTACGTTCTCTTTGTTTTGGAACAGGAGAAAAACCCAATGAAAAATATGGGCCAGTTAAAAGGACTCAGAAAGCACATAAAGCACTTTGCCAAAGACCTTATCGAGGACGGGAACGCAGAAAAGAACTTGAAAATCACCAAGCACAATCCGCAGCTTTTTTCGGAAGGGGCTTGGTTGCAGTTTATGTTTATCCTACGATTTTGGATGAATGATGATTCTGCCAAGTTTGAAAAAACAGATATTGCCATCGAAAAATCTGTAAATACCATTTTTGATGTGTTTGATAATACGCCTTTAGAGAACATACTGGATTTTGGAAAGTTCTTGTTCAAAGAGTCGTTCGCCTAACTATTCAAACCCCAAATCTATTGAAAACACTTGACAGAATACCTACCGGAAAAATTGAGCGAGCTAGTAAGCTGGTAAAAACCGGGGTAAAAATTAGCGGCAACTATGCCAAATATTATAGCAAAAAGTTAGTCAACTCGGAGACCACCAAAGATGAGTTGAACGAGGATAATGCCTCCGACATTTATGATGGACTCAAAACCTTAAAGGGCAGTGCTTTAAAGGTAGCGCAGATGTTGAGTATGGAGAAAAATCTATTACCCAATGCGTATGTGGAAAAATTCTCATTGTCCCAATTTTCCGTTCCTCCCTTGTCCGCTCCACTGGTTCGGAAGACTTTCAAAAAATATTTAGGAAAATATCCAGAAGAGGTGTATGATACCTTTGCCAAGGATTCTATCAATGCCGCCAGTATAGGTCAGGTACATAA
>CAYGUY010000124.1:0-4363 GCA_964353165.1 uncultured Maribacter sp. | reverse complement strand
CTTTTGGGCTAAAATTGCCGACTTGGGCGAACGTTTTTCTTCGGATAAAGAAATTCGTAAAATGAACGGTAATCGAGGTTCCAAGCATTTTCTGTATATGAATCGAACTTTTTTTGGACTGTACAACCTACTCCATGACCTAAAGGCCAATATAGACGTTAATAGATTTCGGAAATATCTGGATTAATCGCTAATTGCTTAATTTTATCCTCGTTAATCGTTCTTGATTACCTCTATTTCAGGAAGTATGGTTTCTTCTTGTTTCACATATTTGGATAACCACTGGTCCTGTTCCCAAAGTAAATGCAGCACGCTCTCTTTGGCTCGGTATCCATGACTTTCTTTGGGTAACATTACCAGACGTACTGTTGCTCCCAAACCTTTTAACGCGTTAAAATAACGCTCACTTTGCATAGGATACGTCCCAGAATTATTGTCAGCTTCTCCGTGAACCAATAACAAGGGAGTTTTCATTTTATCTGCATGCATAAATGGCGACATGGTATTGTAAACTTCAGGTGCTTCCCAGTAATTGCGTTCCTCGCTTTGGAAGCCAAATGGTGTTAAGGTTCTATTATAGGCACCGCTTCGGGCAATACCTGCTGCAAAAAGATTGGAGTGCGATAATAAATTGGCCACCATAAATGCGCCGTAACTATGACCGCCAACAGCTACTTTTTTAGTATCGATATACCCTAAATTATCAACAGCATCAATTGCTGCTTTGGCGTTGGAAACTAATTGGGTCCTAAAGCTATCGTTGGGTTGTTCATCTTTTTCGCCAATAATGGGGAAAGCGGCATCATCCAATACCACATATCCCTGCGTTACCCAATAAATTGGGGAACCCCAAAATGGATAGGTGAATTCATTTGGATTCTGTGTGTTTTGGGACGCACTGTTCTTATCCTTATATTCTCTAGGATATGCCCATAAGATCATCGGTTTTTTCTCTTTTTTGGTTTTGTCATATCCTACAGGTAGGTACAACGTACCGGTTAGTTCCAAACCATCTTCACGGGTGTAGGTAATTACCTCCTTATGCACGTCTTGTAAACTCTTAAAAGGATTCTCAAATGCAGTAAGTTGTTGCGGAGCCTTACGTTTTGTTAAGCTTTTATAGTAATAGTTAGGATACTCACTGGAAGATTCAATACGGACTAACAGTTTGTCTTTTTCAGCGTCATATTCAATAAGGCTCTCTTTTTTTCCTGCTATTTTAGAGGTGTACATTCTTGTTTTTTCCAAAGTATTTAGGTTAAATTTATCCACAAATGGAAATTGACCATCTTCTGTGTAGCCCTCACCCAATAAATATGCATTGTCATTTTTGTCCAGAACAATTACCGATTGTCCAAATTCGTTTCTTTTTGTCACCAAGTCACCTGGATCGCTGTACACATCTTGATAATTTCTTTCCGAGATAATTTTAGCTTCCTTGGTTCTGTCGGAAGGGTCAAATAGGTACGTTTTCGTATTTCTTGTATTCCACCAACGATCATAAGCAATAGCCGTATTTTCATCTCCCCATTGAATACCGGCATATCTATTTTTGAGTTTTAATAGTGATTCGCCGTTTTTGTTAAAAGGTGCTTTTAGTTCAAAAATTTCATCGCGGTATTCCACTTCGTTTTCCGGATCACCGCCATCTAGCGCTTGTACGTAAATTATGCTGGCAGGCTTATCATTGCGCCAACTGATATTTCGCATTCCCATGCGTACTGCCATGAATCCTTTCGGTAAATCCTCTATTAATGGCACCTCTAAAAGCTCGGAAACCAAATCGCCTTCCTTAGAATAGATATTGGTTTTAGAAGGGAATCTACTATAGGGAACCAGATAGGAAAAAGGTCTGGATATAGTTACTACTATAGCATATTCCCCATTTGGAGAAAAACTGATCGACGTATACATATCGGCGTTTTTCCATTTGGTTTTGGTGCCATCTAGATTCACCTTGTAAAGCTCCGAAAGTGCTAACTGCTCAAAATTGAACTCGTCATTTGGATTTTTTAATAAATCCTGATAAGTTCTATTCTGTGCTTTTTTTCCATCATTGGAGGAAATAGTTGGACCTGCCGGTACTGCGTCCGAGACGTTGATCAACTCTTTCCTGTTTTCAGGCAACATTTTAACCAACAGACTTTCCCCGTCCTTGAACCAATTGATAACGTCTTTCATGTTGGCATTTACCTTGGCGTCCGTAATTTTAGTTACAGATGCTTTATCCAGATCCAGTACCCAGATTTCAACGCCATCTTTAGTCGTATTGGTAGCCGCTATTTTACTTTGGTCAGGAGACCAGTTAAAATTGGCCAATCGAGGGTTTTCTGGTAGTCCCAGTATCTGAGTGGCTATTTTGCCATTGGGCGATTTAATTTTAATGTTATTGTAATAGTTCGTCCTGCTGCCAATATTCGTTTTGGGATTAATTCGCAAACCTGCCAAGCGTAATTCTTTCTCGGATAGTTCTTCTATAGATTTGTAATAATCCCTATAGAGTAAAACCATATAATTACCGCTGTCATCCATCAGCACAGAAGGAGCCAAAGGAGCATCTACCAAGTCTAAAATAGCTTTTGTGGGTTGTTGATAGCCCATATTTTCTTGTGCAACACCCAGTAAATAGCTGAAAACAAGAATAGTAAATAGAAAGTATTTTTTCATGATATATCTTTAAACATAAAATTCAAGTAAAAGATACAGAAATATCGTTCCGAAAAAAACCAAAATGGAAAATTGCTTTGTCTTTGTGCCTCCTTCAATCAGTTCCAAGCTGGTAACATCACATGGATTTATGGATAAATTTGTAGATATCAATACCGTATAATATCCTATATTTACGCTAGAAGGAGTATATGCATTCGTTTAACAAACTCCCATCAGAAATTGAAAAATCAGTAAACATGTACAATTCAAAAATAACGGGATTAGGATATTATGTCCCCGATAACGTAGTTACCAATGATGATCTATCTAAAAAAATGGAAACCAACGACGCTTGGATACAGGAGCGCACAGGGATAAAGGAAAGAAGACACGTTATCAAGGGTGATGGGGATACCACGACCACCATGGGGGTAAAAGCTGCTAAAGTTGCCATAGAACGCGCAGGGATCGATAAGGATGATATCGATTTTATCGTTTTTGCTACTCTAAGTCCAGATTATTATTTCCCTGGTCCTGGAGTTTTGGTACAACGCGATTTGGGAATTAAGACCGTAGGAGCCTTGGACGTACGTAATCAATGTTCAGGTTTTGTGTATGGTATTTCCGTTGCAGACCAGTACATTAAAAGTGGCATGTACAAAAATGTATTGGTCATCGGTTCAGAATTACATTCCCATGGTTTGGATATGACTACAAGAGGTAGAGGTGTTTCCGTTATTTTCGGAGATGGTGCCGGCGCTGCTATTTTGAGTAGGGAAAAAGATAGCACAAAGGGTATCTTGTCCACGCACTTACATTCAGAAGGCCAACATGCAGAGGAACTTTCCTTGATTGCTCCGGGCATGGGTAAACGATGGGTTACGGATATCATAGAAGATGCAGACCCAAACGACGAGTCTTATTTTCCGTATATGAACGGTCAGTTTGTGTTTAAAAACGCGGTTGTACGTTTTAGTGAAGTCATTATGGAGGGATTGAACCAGAACAAGCTGACTCCTGAAGATATCAGCTTATTGGTGCCACATCAGGCCAACCTGAGAATATCGCAGTTTATTCAAAAGAAATTTGGCTTAGATGATAATCAGGTCTTTAACAATATAATGAAGTATGGGAATACGACTGCCGCATCTATTCCTATTGCCTTAACCGAAGCTTGGGAGTCGGGAAAAGTAAATCCTGGGGATTTGGTAGTCTTGGCCGCCTTTGGTAGCGGATTTACTTGGGGTAGTGCTATAATAAAATGGTAAATTAAAAACCCTTGGCAAAACCAAGGGTTTTCTAAACTGATATCAACTGCAATAGAAAACCAACCAATCCTATTGCAAAAACAATATCAATGCTAAAGGAATAGACGATAAAACCTTTGTTTTGTTACGCTGAAACAGTGATTTAACTCAGGATTAACGAAAGTTGGGTATAGCCTATAAAAACGAAACCCAAGCAATTGCTTGGGTTTCTGAGCTGATAGGCTATACTAAACACTAACCATTAACTATAAATATATAGCGTTATCAACACTCTTATATATCTTCGTTCCTGTTTTTTAGGGCGTTTTTTACTAATCCGCTACTAAGAGACGAATTTTTTATTGAATAGTTACAGCTTAAACCAAAGTTTAACAACCTACTAACACTATGAAAGACACATTAGTACTTGGAGCTTCCTTAAAACCAAACCGTTACAGTAATATTGT
>CAYGUY010000123.1:0-7703 GCA_964353165.1 uncultured Maribacter sp. | reverse complement strand
GTTGAGGGACAATGGCGCTGGGTGACAGGGCCAGAAGCCGGAACACAGTTTTGGCAAGGTTTGGCCAATGGCACCGAACTCACGTTTGCGAACTGGAACGGAGGTGAGCCTAACAATGTTGGTGGAGGTGGTGAAGATTACGCCCATATCGCAGCCGCATCGGTAATTCGAGGAGGTGCTCCCATAGGTGCTTGGAACGATTTACCAAATAACGGCGGAGGCGGTGCTTATGCATCACAAGGCTATGTGGTGGAATATGGGGGAATGCCTGGCGACCCAGTGTTGAATATTTCTGCCTCCACAAGTATTACCGTAGATAACGAGGCACCTACTTGGGTAACGACAAGCGGTGCCTTGGATGAAAATTTTGAATGCGCTTCAGACGTACCCGGCCTCGCAGTTTGTACAAGTTTAAACACCACTTTTTTTAATGAAAATCAGTTTTCATGGGGCTTTGGCCTTCAAAACAACACGGGGACTCAGATAGATAATTGGGAGGTACGGATTCTCAATGCAGATTACCAACTTAATTACGCCCAATTAAGTAACCAATCCGCTTTCACCTACTCAGATACAGATAATGGTGATGGCACCTTTAATCTTGTTCTTACCGGAACATCTCCAATTGCACCTTGGAGTGGAATAACAGGAGGTAACATTGAATGGCCTGGGGTTAACTTTGGTTTTAACCCAAATTCGGACGGTATTACAAGATTTTGTGGGTCGGTTAGCTTTACGCCACCCGTAGCAACGGACAATTGTGGCGCAACTACGGTCACCGAGCTAAGTGATGTGGTTACGGTAAACAACGGTACAAACGATTTCGTAAGGGTCATTACCTATGAGGCAACCGATTCCAGTGGAAACACGAGTGTACCATTTACAAAAACAATTACGGTTCTGGATACCACGCCGCCCACTGCATCCAATCCACCTACACTTACCGTGTTCTGTGCATCGGAGGTACCCGCGCCGGATGTTTTGGTGGTTACCGACGAAACGGACAATTGTGCCGGAACGCCTATCGTTACTTTTGTTGGTGATACGACAGATGGTGGTGCCAATCCGGAGACCATCACAAGAACCTATCGGGTAACCGATCTAACCGGAAACATAATTGATGTAAATCAGACCATCACCGTATCCAATTTTAGCATCAATTCACAGCCTGCTAATGCAGCAACGGTGGCGGGTGCTAGTGTCTCATTTTCCGTAACGGCATCAAATACGAATACCTACCAATGGCAGGTGAGCTCGGATGGTGGAGCTACCTTTAACGATGTAAGCAACGGGGCTGAATATACCGGTACTCAAAGTACTACGCTAGTGCTTAGTGCAGCTGCAGTGTCCACTTCAAAAAATGGGTATTTGTACCGTGTTTTGGTTTCCAATTCGGCCTCCACATGTCCAGAAGTTGCTTCGGATAGTGCTTTACTTACGATAAGGTCAGGGATGGTCATTACAAATAGAAGAATTACCTATCGGGTCAAGAATAACTAATTTTATTGGTTGTGCATTATTAAAATCCTTTACTGTTTTAGATGTCGGTTCGGGTATTTTTCTTCCTTTTTTGGAAGGTAAAAGCATCGAGAACAGGTTTTAACTAGAACGGGTTTTCGATAAACTTGATTTTCCAATGAAAAAATTCCAAAATCAAGCACTTGTACTGACTTTACTCAACAAATCATTCAAAACGCACAATAGTTTAATGTTTACAAGCCTACGACCGCGGCTTCTGCACAGCGTTCTCCGTCCATAGCAGCGGATACAATTCCACCCGCATAGCCACCCCCTTCGCCGCACGGAAAAAGTCCTTTGATCTGCGGATGCTCCAATTGCCCGTTTCTAGGAATCGTTACCGGGGAAGAGGTCCGCGATTCTACACCGATAATGTTAGCCTCTGAAGTATGGTAGCCATGCATTTTTTTGCCGAATTCAGCAAAGCCCTGTCGTAACCTGCTGCCTATCAATTTTGGCAATAAAGAGTGCATTGGTGCGGAATTTAGACCGGGTTGGTAACTACTTGGGTTGAGGTTTTTTGATAGCGTTCCATCTACAAAATCTGTCAATCGTTGCGCTGGAGCGGTCTGTGTTCTTCCGCCAGATGTAAAAGCCAAACGTTCTAAGCTTTTTTGATATTCCAAGCCCTTGAGCGCACCGAATTTTTCGAACTTGGGAATATCCTCGTCCACATTTATTTCTACCACAATGCCCGAATTCGCATATAGGTTGTTGCGTTTGGAGGGCGACATACCGTTTACGACTACCTCTCCAGGTGCTGTAGCTGCCGGTACTATGAATCCGCCTGGGCACATACAAAAGGAGTACACCCCTCTGTTTTTTACTTGATGCACCAAGCTATAGGCCGCCGCCGGAAGTAGCTCGTTGCGTTCGCCGCTGCAATGGTATTGAATGCTATCTATAATATGCTGCGGATGTTCCACACGAACGCCCATGGCAAAGGATTTCGCTTTTAAGGCGATATCTTTCTTATGCAGCAATTCAAAAATATCACGCGCCGAGTGTCCGGTTGCCAAAATGACCCGTTTTGTCTCCACTTCTTGGGAATCGTTTAATATGATGGACTTTAACTGATTATCGGCTATGATGAAATCTGTAACTTTGGTGTTAAAGTGGACTTCTCCGCCATGGGCAATGATTGTCTCTCGAATATTCTGTACGATTTTTGGAAGTTTGTTCGTGCCAATATGAGGATGTGCATCCACCAAAATCTGTTCCGTAGCGCCGTGGTGCACCAAACTCTCGAATACCCGCCGTACATCGCCACGTTTTAGGCTTCGGGTATAAAGTTTTCCGTCGGAATAGGTGCCCGCGCCACCTTCGCCAAAACAGTAGTTGGAATCTTCGCCCACAATATGGTCTTGATTGATGGCTTTTAGGTCGCGTCTGCGTTCCTTTACATCTTTCCCGCGTTCTAAAACAATAGGCTTGTAGCCCAGTTCCAAACAGCGAAGTGCCGCCCACATGCCGGCCGGGCCAAAACCGATAATATGAACCGGTTTCGCCTGTGAAACATCCTTGTAATCAAAATGAAAGTCTTCTTTTGGTGCATCCTCACCAATATATACCGCCAGTTTGTAATTGAAAACGATATCCGGCTTTCGTGCATCAATTGATTTTCGAAGTATTTTTAAAGTGAACGGTTGGTCGCCCAAACCTAAATATTGGGCCGTTCTTTTTTTAAGGCTGCCTTCTTGGGCTTCCTCTAGCAAATTAAGTCTTAACTGCACGTTTTTGATCACGGTATAAAATTACCGCAATTCGGTCTTTAAAATCAACAACTGGGTGTTTCTTTTTTCTTTTTACGGCATGCTAGGGTGAAATTTGAGCTAAGTAATCCATTAAAAACCATCAAGATGAAAAAAATCAGTTTGCTTTTACTCTTCTGTGTTTTTTATCAAACAAGAGCACAATCCGAGTCTAATGGCGTTATCGCCGTTGAAATTACAAATATAAAATCTGATGAGGGGCAAATTCTAATTGGGCTTTACAATAGCGAAACCGATTGGCTTGGTACTCCCTACATAGGAACAATTGGAACAATTAAGGCTGGTGTTTCAACCGTCACTTTTGATGCCGTACCAGATGGTACTTATGCCATTTCTTTATTCCATGATGCTGATGGAGATGGTTCTTTGAATACATTCTTAGGCATTCCCACCGAAAGGACAGGGGCATCCAACAACGCTCCGGCAAATTTTGGACCGCCTAAGTGGGAGGATGCTAAATTTCAGGTAAATGGTACCACCGTAAAGCAAAAAATCAAATTATAAATTCGATGCACCGCATCATAAAACCCATCAATATGAAACAGATAATTTTTTATTTATTTTTATTCGTAAGTACCGTTTCAATGGCTCAAGACGCCTATACCAATGGTATGCAAAAAGCATTTCAACTCTGGGGTGAAGGTAAAACTGTAGAAGCCGCAAATATGTTTGAACGCGTAGCGAACGCGGAAACCGATAATTGGTTGCCATACTATTATGTGGCTACCATAAATAATGTTGCCGCATTTGGGGAAAGGGACAAGGAAAAGCTGACCCAAAGTTTAGAAAAAGCACAGGAATACATAGACATAGCCAACCGAATTTCCCCCAACAATCCTGAAATAATGGTGCGGCAGGCTACGATACACACGGCATGGATCGCTTTTGACGGCGCTACTTACGGGATGATACTTTCTGGAAAGGTTGCCGCTATTTATGGACAAGCCTTAGCACTTGCGCCTAACAATCCTAGAGTTGTATTTTCCAAGGCGGAATGGGATATGGGTTCTGCCCAATATTTTGGCAAGGACACTGCCCCCTATTGTAAAGATGTAGAGCGTTCCTTGGAACTTTTTGATACCTTTAAGGCAGAATCGGATTTTCATCCCAATTGGGGCAAGGAAAGGGCCGAACAGGTATTTGCAGAGTGCGGCAAGTAGTAGTTTAAGTTTTAGAAAGTGATGTTGCCCGCTATTTGGTGGGCGATTTCAATAATACGAATCAATCATGACTTTCAAAATATCTAAGGTGGAAAACAATAGTAATAAAAAACTTTTTGGCAGGGTAATCAAAGTAAGTCTATACATTACCGCAGGCATATCCCTAGTGAACATTATCATTGCTTTTAATCGGGGTATTATTTGGATGGATGAGTTTGTGGCTGTGGGGATTACTTTTGTATATGCCTTGCTTATTACCGCGACCAATATTTATTATAATGAATATCTATCTCGGAAATATGATTGGGAGCTTCAGACCCAGAAGCGATTGTGGTATGGAGCTATAGGTTCTATTCTCCTGACTACTCTTGCTTATGGCGTTGCTAGGATGTTTCAGGAGCTACTGTTAAACGGTAAGGGTTTTATAGAATTTATAAAGGACGAGGATTTTTCTAGTTATATTTTCGTGCTATTGATTTCCGTTTTGGTATCGGCTATTTTACATGCGTTTTATTTTTATAAAGCACTACAGGATACCAAGGTCAAGGAACAGAAAATTATTGCAGGAACCGCCTCGGCAAAATTTGATGCGCTCAAGAATCAGTTAGATCCCCATTTTTTGTTCAATAGTCTTAACGTTCTGACCAGTCTCATCGAGGAAGATCCGTATCAGGCTCAAAAGTTTACCACCTCATTATCCAAGGTCTACCGGTATGTGTTGGAGCAAAAGAACAAGGATTTAGTTACGGTAGACGAAGAATTACAGTTTGCAAGAACCTACATGAAATTATTAAAAATGCGTTTTGAGGATAGTATACACTTGGATATTCCCGAGAGCTGTTCCAACCCCGATGCCAAAATTGTTCCCTTATCCCTACAATTGCTATTGGAGAATGCTGTAAAACACAATATTGTTACCGCTCAAAAACCTTTGTTCATAAATGTGGAGGAAATTGACAATATATTGGTCATTAGCAATAATTTACAAGAAAAACAGGTGGTAAAAAAGAGCACCGGTGTTGGATTGCAAAATATTAAACAGCGGTATGCCATTCTTACGGATAGGGCTGTAGGAATAGAGAAAACCATAACCGATTTTAAGGTGTATTTGCCAATGCTGTCCAAGCAAACTTCGGTCGTGGAGACCCAGGAAACTTATATCAAGGACAAACGCTATGAAAAGGCAAAGGAGCGCGTGGAGGCTATTAAAGGCTTTTATGGGAATCTAATCTCTTACATCATAGTCATACCTATATTGGCATATATTAACTATCGTACGACCAGTTTTGCTTGGTTCATTTTCCCAGCTCTAGGATGGGGTTTTGGTCTCGTAGGGCATGGTCTTCAAGCATTTGGTTATAACCCCCTCTTTGGGAAATCTTGGGAAGAGCGGAAGATTAAAGAATATATGGAAGATGAACAGTTTTGATTCTTTGTACAATATTTTGGTTACGGACATTGCATATCAACAGTTCATCCCTATCAAGTTACAATTGGGTATTTCGTTTTTTAAATCGCCGGTTTTGTTTCGCAAATTTGATGTATCAAAAAAAAATAAAACACTAACTTAAAACCGATACACATGGAAAATCAAGATGTAAACACACACAGCAAGTACTTAAAAGCAAAAGAAAAAGTGGAGGCTATAAAGGGCTTTTACGGTAATTTGTTAGCATACTGTATTGTAATCCCAATACTCGCTTTTATAAACTACAATACCACATCGTTCGCTTGGTTTTTGTTCCCGGCAGCGGGTTGGGGTTTCGGCCTTCTAATGCATGGACTAAACGCTTACAACTACAATCCGTTCTTTGGTAAAGATTGGGAGGAACGAAAAATAAAGGAGTTTATGCAAAACTCATAATTCAAAAAAATTGAAATCATGGAAAATAAGGATCAAGAGAATAAATATATAAGAGCAAGGGAAAGAGTGGAAACGCTCAAAAAATTCTATGGTAAGATAGGCTCCGGTTTAATTGCGATAGCCATAACCGGGGGAATTAATTATTACCTCAATGCTTGGGAGAATCCTTGGTTTTTATGGGTGGTATTTGGAGTGAGCATAAGTATTTTTTTTAAGGCAATTAAAATTTTTAATTTAAACCCCTTTATGGGAAAGGACTGGGAAGAGCGTAAAATTCAGGAATTGATTAAAGAGGACGAAAATCAAAAAAAATGGAACTAAAGGACATCAATAAAACTGATAAATTCATCCGTGCCAAAAAACAAGTAGATGAGTTAAAAGGTTTTTATATACATCTACTAGTATTTATTCTTGTAAATATTTTTATTACCACGGTAACCGTTACAGCTAGAGTTAATGGTGGCGAGAGTTTTGGTGAGGCCTTCTTTAGTTTTGCATCCTTTTCAACAGCTATTTTTTGGGGCATCGGTCTAGGCTTTCATGCGGCTAAAGTCTATAATTTTAGTCCGTTATTTAGCAAGAACTGGGAAGAGCGGCAAATTCAAAAGTATATTGAAAAGGATAAAAAAGAGGCAGAAAAATTCAGATAAGAAGCTAATCGATCAAGAAACTTAATTATGAAAACTACTACAATGTCTAAATATGAAAAAGCAAAACTAAAGGTGGACGCAATACGAGGTTTCTACAACCACCTTACCGTTTTTGTTATTGTAAATATACTACTGTATGTTTTACGGGATAAATTCACGGTCGTATTCATAAACCTAAATGCAATGGGTAATCCCGAGTTCTTAAGATGGTTAGATTGGAACGTTTTTGGCACGACCATTATTTGGGGTATCGTATTAGCAGTACATGGCATAAACGTACTGGGAAATTTTCAGATAATGATTAAAAGATGGGAGGAACGTACCATTCAAAGGTATATGAATGAAAGTAGCGATTAAATCCAAATAGCTACAAAAAGATAATTTAAGAAAAACCAACAGATGAGATGAGGACGATTATTATAGAAGACGAAAAACCAGCCGCAAGAAGATTGAATAGAATGTTGACAGATTTAAATGTAGACGTGTCTACGATGCTGCATTCTGTTGAAGAGGCTATTGATTGGTTTCAAACAAACGAACATCCGGATCTTATTTTTTTGGATATACAATTATCAGACGGACTTTCTTTTGAGATTTTTGATGTAATCGAAGTCCATAGCGCCATTATCTTTACCACTGCTTTTGATGAATATGCCCTTCAGGCTTTTAAGTTGAACAGCATTGATTATTTATTAAAACCGATAGACGATGAAGATTTGGAAAGTGCGGTCAAAAAATA
>CAYGUY010000122.1:0-7740 GCA_964353165.1 uncultured Maribacter sp. | reverse complement strand
TACTTACGAAAATCCTCGCGGATTTTCAGTTTGGTAAGTACTTGCAAATTTAAGTGCTAAACCACGCAACTACTCATAGCCGCAACATTTGCTGTAATTGAACAAAATGGTTAAAACTGAAAACTTCCATAAGGTTGAAATTACGTCTCAAGAAGAACTCAGGTCATGGTTATTGAAAAATCATGCCCAATCTGAAAGTGTTTGGCTTGTTAGCTACAAGAAAACTGAGCCAGACAAATACGTTTCAAGGTGGGACGTACTTGATGAGTTGATATGTTTTGGATGGATTGACGGTATTAGACGAAAGCTTGATGACAAAAAAACGATGCAATTAATAGCTCAACGAAAAGTTGAGCATTGGGCGAAGACCTACAAAGAGAGAGCAGTTAAACTTATGGACCAAGGTAACATGCATGAGTCGGGTCTGAAGAAAATAGAAGACTCAAAATCGAACGGACTTTGGAACTTCATGGACGATGTTGATAATTTAGTTGTTCCCGAAGACCTCTCTAGGGAGCTTTCAAAACTTGAGGGAGCCGCAGCGTTTTTTAATTCAATAAATTCATCGAGCAAAAGATTTGTCCTAAGATGGATTAAACTTGCCAAGACGGATAAAACAAGAAAAAATAGAATCAAGAAGATTACCGAACTATCTTCTAAAGGGGAAAAATTATCAGGAAGTTAAAAAGAGAAAACTACAGCTAAAAACGCATCTAGCTTATGTCGGGTGAACGGCTGTTCGCAAGGTTTTGGGAGTCGTTGCCAGCTTTGGTTTCGGTGAACGGTAAAGTACATCAAAACCGCCTTGATCTAAATACAAAACCTTACCTGCAATGTTAACAAGCCAATTAATATGAGTAAAGCAAGATTGATCAAGAGACTTAAATGGTATTATCCAACTGAAAAATTCCATACCTATGTAACTGTTCCGGCATTATCACTCTATCTGCTATTTACGAATCCTTTTATGGACGTAATTTTTTTGACTTACGGACTGCTAGTTTGTATGGTTATTCTATATCAAGGCCAACATTACTGGAAATTAAAGCTATATAGGCTAACAGGAAAATATGTAAACCAAAAATCTAGTATGCTATTTTTCAAGAAATCAAAACGACTAAACTGGTTACTAATTTCATTGATGCTTCCAACTTTATTAATTCAACTTTATTTGCAAAAATGGAATTTTGGAACGAATGAAATGCTTTACTGGGGGATTTTGGCAAACGTGTTTGCACTTTTAGAGCATATAAACTATTACTATATACAACTGATGATTGACAATACCTATGATATTGAATATTTGATTACGAATAAAAGATTTAAGAAGGCTAGCCTTGCAAAAGATTTAATTGAAAACAGAATATAAAAAGCAGGTAACGCTATATATGAAGTCATAGCACCCTGCGGGATGCTACGACACCATACACGGACCCTTAGCTTAGTGCAGCAAAAGCGTTCATCGCAAAGGTTCTTAATTTCACATCTTCACTGTGCAGGTAGTTTTCTACAATAGGAAGGTACTTTACTTCTTTCTGTTGCTGTATCAAGAACAATACGGCCAATTTCACCTTTAGGTCGTTTTCCTGTAGCAGCAATTGAAAGCATTCTATTTCGGAAGGTACCTTATGCTTTATTTTTTGAAGTTCCGCCTCCGAAGAGATATCCAAGGCAGAATCCTCAATTATGGGAAGTAGTTTACGTTTTAAGTCGCCCGTTAACAGGTTGTCCAAAAATTCTATGGCATTGGTCTGTGCTTCCAATTTTCCGCTTAGGAGTCCTTCGTAGGCGATATCCATATCCTTTTGTTGGTAGCGCAGGCCCAAAAGTTTAAAAATCCGCTCTAAGCCGGCATCCAAACGGCGCTCCAGTAATTCGAGCAAGCTGGTACGCGCGTTACGTTCGGCATCGCCGATTTCTTTTTTTGACTTTTTCCGATTACGATACGAAATAATAATTTGGGTATGCATGGCAGCCAAGGTCTGATGGTGTAATGTACACTCTTCATAAATACTGGAGACCACTTTAAAACGATCAAATTTAAGCTGTGGATGGGAACTGCGAATAAGGCTCAATGCACGGATGACCTCTAAACGAATAGTGACATCGGTATCCTTCAAAAGCGATAGTAGATGCTTTACGGACACTTGTGAGTTGAACGATTGTATTGCCATGGGTATAAAACGGAGTACTGGCAAGGGGTGTTCTCTCTTCTGAATAACATCGCGTAACGTAGGTATTACCTGTACGCCATAGTTTTGTAATGCAACGAGTGCCGTTATTCGTTGTGCTTTTATTGCCAAATATGGGATAATGTGTTTTAAAAATGGTAGGTACATGGTCTGTCCCATCGCGGTTATCGCCGCAGAGGATAATACTTCGGACTCACTTTTACTAAAGGTTGTGAGTACTGGATAAAATTTAGGCAAACCGGATACTCCAATCGTATCTAACACGGCAATTAACTCAGTTTTCGGGGCTTCTTGATTTTCTATACTGTTTATTTTCTCTGTAATTCTGGATTCAAGGGAGTAGCTGTTTTGTAGCGCCGGATTTGCATGCGCCTCACGCGCCAAACAGTATAAGGCCGCATTCGCAATACGTGGTGTATCGTGCTGTAGATAATGGTCGTAAACGAAGGAAGTATCCTTGTCGGAAAAATGAAGTATATAAGCGAGTGTGGCCACAGTAAGAGCGGTATCATCAATCTGTAATAAGGCGCCCACATCTGCCGACATGGTTTGGCTATTTAGGAAATAAAGGTTCTGAATGGCGGCTGTTTTTACCTTTACGGATGGGTGCTCCAATAAACGTTCAACATCTTCTTCAAACCGTTTGTCATTGATTTCCATTAATTTATCCAGCATAAAAAGGAGCTGTGTCTCTGTGCCGTTATGAAAGACTTTTTTCATTCCATCGACCACTGAAATAGGCTTCTCCGCTAGCTTCTTTTCAACGACCTTTTTATCGGTGAGTACCTCTAAATTGGTGCGAAAGGTTTTGTAATATTCCTTGCGAACCTTAAAGATGAAAAGTAGCCATACCATTACGAGTAAAAGGATTAAGATGCCAATATAAAAGGAGGGAAGTTCCAATCCCCTGATCACAAAAATCAGCAAACACCCTGCAATTCCTGTAGCGATGCTATCTACGACAACATCGATAAACGACTTGGTCTTGTTCTTTAGCTCAAAAGGTAAGGGCAAGGTCAGGAGTTCCGATGCGCTTTTATGTACGGATTGTTTTAAAATTCCGTCCATCGCTTTTATAACTACCACGGCAGAAAGTTCTGGGAGCAGTAGAAAAAAGATGCTGCCTCCAAATATCCCTATAGGTAGTAGTAACAATGAAAAACCTACGCCCCATATACCTACGATACGGTGGGTAAAGAATAATTGCACGACCAAGGAAAGTAGGTTGAAGGTAGAAAACCAAAACGCAAAAAAAGCGGTAAGCTCATCAGCATCACTGAACGCTGCCGAGGCATAATCACTGAACAAATAATCCACTAGTTTGGCAACCAGCACACTTACGGCAACGATAGATGCGATATAGGTAAGATGTTTGGATTTTAGTATAAGTTGAAATGGTCTCTCGCTATTGTTTAGGGCACGTTCCCTTTTTGTTCCCATACCCGTTGTATTGGCTTTGGCCGCCCATATTCTGTTTAATAGCGGAATGCAGAGCAACAACAAAAATGCTGCAACGAATACCAAATTTTCGTTCCCGATGAAGGGTGCAAGAATAGTAGTGAGGTAGCCACCCACAATTCCTCCCAAGATAGCACCAGATCCAATAAAGCCAAACAATCGCTTGGCCTCCCTTACGTTATAAATCAAATTGGCAAGTACCCAAAACTGGGAGGCAGATAGTACGGCATAGATAGCCACCCAAGTATAAAAGAAATAAAGCAAAAAAGTATTTACGATACCGGTGTTCAACAAGATGCCTAGAGCAACCAAAATAAGTATGGAACTGAGTAAGGAAGTTTTTATTATCTTATTTAGGGCATACTTAGATATAGCTTTAGAATAAAAGAGGGAACTTCCAATAGCTGCAATGGCAACTAACAAAAAGGCAAAAGGCAATTGTTCTACGCCAAGTTCGGATAGAAATAAGGCATTTACCGTAGGCTTTACGATCAAGAGGACCGCGATAGTCAAAAATATATAGGAGAGCATCCAAAGCGACACTTTGAATTCGCCCTCCCGTATATCGAATATTTTTTTTAGGAAGCTCTTGATCATCTACTTAACGGGAACTGGTAATTATTCCACTACTAAAGTACCGGCTTTTTTAAGGCTTTCTCAATCGGTTTTACTAAACTTCTAATAATTTGTTCTCCGTCTGCGTCATCTATCAAGGCTACAAGAATGTACCTACGGTCTGGGTCTTCTCCCCATACCAATACGGAATCGGAATGAAACGTACGCCAAGAGCCCGATTTACGGAACAAGCGGGCGTTAGGGGCTATCTGGTCCAATGTATTCACAAATTTGTGATGTAACTCCGGATTTTCCATAATGTCCAACATTTGTTTGGAACGTTTTTCATTAACAAGTTTTCCATTGGCAAGCAGGTAGTAATAGCGACATACTTGGGTGACCGTTGCTGCATGACTCAGATTCTTTAGCGGTTCGCGGTTCGTGTCACCGCCACCACCATAACGCTTTCCTACCCAAAGACCACCGCCTTTATCCTCATCGTAAAATTCATACTTAGGATTGGTCATCACAGCTTCCAATCGCTCATAGCCCACACGATCGATCATACGTGTAGAGGCTGCATTATCCGATTTACTGATCATTAAGCGCATATCCTTTTTTACTTCTGTAGTTTCCTTTAACTCTCCTTTCTCTATAGCGTCCATAGCAGCCAATAGAATTGCAATTTTAGGCAAGCTAGCAGCGTACATCATGTGGTTTCCGTTAACACTGGCAAACCTTACATTTTCAGGGGTGCTTAAATCTACGATACCTATCGCCATTTTCTTTTGTGCAATTAGTCGGCTCCAGTCGGAATGTGTTGCAATTTCCCGTTCTAAATTCACTTGAAGGGAACTATCTACCAGTTTTCTAAGAGGTTTGATCTTGGTGTCATCTATCCGTATTGGGAGCTCCTGCTGCCCGACTGATGTACCCACCGATAACAGTGTTAAAACAAAAAACAAAAGGTTTGATTTCATTGATTTTTTATGGTTGTTAGAATGTAGTCAAAAGTAGATAATACTCTTGTTGGTAGATTGTTAAATTTTAATGTTTGCTTTTTGTCGAAGTAGTCAATATAATGCCACGTTTTATACAATAGCAGTAACATTATGTGTTAAAATTTAAAATGGAAATTCAAAACAGCGTACCTATGCATCCTTTTTTCGAAGAAAAATATGCTATGAATTTTAAAGGGGAGTTGAGTAATTTTATCGTATCTTTTATAGGATGCAAGACAATGAACTATGAATCTTAAAGACGGTGTAAAAACCTCCGATAATAAAGTATCCTCAGAAGCAAGAAAGCTTAGTGAATTGGTGAAGGATACTTCCAAATCTTTGGTGGATCGCTTGGAATCTTACGAGGATATAATAAGCCTGGAGGTTGGCGACACGGGACTGAGCCGTGCAAAAACTCTGGAGCGTGAATTTGACCTAAGGCAACTGTATATAAAATATGAAGGCGATAACCCGACCGGTACCCAAAAGGACAGGATTGCCTTCGCTCAGCTTTATGACGCTTTACGTAGGGAATATAACGTGGTGTCCCTTGCCACCTGCGGAAATTATGGGGTAGCGATGGCCTTGGCGGCAGATTTGGCTGGTATTGCGTGTAAGGTATATATACCAGAGTCTTACCATACGGATAGAATCGTGGAAATTGAACAGCTGAATGCAGAGATCATAAGATTACCGGGCAGCTATGAGGACGTAGTCATGCAAAGCACGGTACATGCCGTTGAAAACGGCTGGTACGATGCCAATCCAGGTGGTGCGAATACGCCTTTACAAATATCCGCCTACGCACAAATAGCACAGGAGATTTTCGAGGATTTGGGAGATGCCCCTAAGTATTGCGCCGTTCCTGTTTCCAACGGAACTTTGTTCGCTGGCATTTACAGGGGATTCGTAAGCTTGTACAAGCGTGGGAAGACCTCTAGGGTGCCTAAGATGATTGCTGCTTCTTCCTCATTTAAAAACCCTATCATACAATCCTTTTTACAAGGTTTGGACCATTGTAAGGATTTGAATCCGGACAAAATAAAGGAAACGGTGTACAATGAACCGCTGATTAATTGGCATAGCTTTGATGGGGAGGAGGCTTTGTATGCCTTAAAAGAATCTGACGGTAGTGCCTATAATATCAGTGATAAAAAATTACGGGAAATGACCGCCCTTTTGGCAAAAAAGGAAGGGTTTAAAATCCTACCCGCATCCACCGCAGGTTTAATAGGCCTGCTGGAACTGGACGAAAAACTGAACTTGGAGCCGGACAGATTTGTGGCCGTGCTTACAGCAAAACACTAAATAAAATAGAATGAAAAAAGTAATAGATGGTAGGGCCCTCGTATACTGTGAGGGTGCTTTTAATACCCCCAACGGAAAGACAGCACATGGATTGGTTCGCTTTACCGAAAGGTATGAGGTGGTAGGAGTATTAGATTCCAACTACGCTGGTAGGGATGCTGGGGATGTATTAGACGAAAGACCGAATGGTATTCCTGTTTTTAAGGATATAGAAACGGCAACGGTACAGTTAGACGCTGAGGGTAAGATGCCGAGTTATTTGGTTATCGGACTCGCTCCGGACGGTGGTCGTTTGCCTCAAGTTGCAAAAGGCACTATTAAAACTGCACTGGAAAAAGGATGGAATGTGGACAGCGGACTTCATGATTTTTTGACAAATGACGCTGATTTGATGAAGGTAGCAGCAGCAAATAATTGCCAGGTTAGGGATATTAGGAAAACCCCTGACCGAGATAAACTTCATTTTTTTACAGGGGATATAGAAAAAGTAGATTGTCTAAAACTTGCGGTATTGGGTACGGATTCCGCCTTAGGAAAAAGAACGACTGCTTGGTTACTCGTACACGCATTTAGAGCAGCAGGAAAAAAGGCTGAAATGATAGGTACGGGACAAACCGGTTGGATGCAGGGCGCTAAATACAGTATGGTCATGGATAGTTGTATCAACGACTTTGTTTCGGGAGAGATTGAACATGCCGTGGTAAGTGCATATACAAACGAAAACCCGGACGTAATAGTAATCGAAGGACAGGGAAGTCTAATGAATCCCGCTTATCCCGGGGGATTTGAAATTTTAGCTGCTGGTAGACCTGATTATGTGATATTGCAACATGCACCTACGCGTAAAGAATACGACGGCTTTCCTGGCTATAAGATGCATTCATTGAAAGAACAGATAAACGCCATACAGGTAATTTCTGGCAAGGAGGTTATCGCAATTACCCTAAACCACGAAGGAATGACCAAGGAAGAAATCCCCCAGGCATGCAAACAAATCACCTTGGAAACGAAACTCCCTGCTTTTGATGTGCTGGAATACGGAGCGGAGGAATTGGTTCATCTGTTACTAGAGAAACTCAAATGAGAATTACTAAAATATCCTACGAGCGGCTCGATTTAAAATTGGCCGTTCCCTATACCATTGCTTATGAGACCATTGATAGGACTGTCAATTTTATCCTAAAAATAGAGACTGATGGTAAATGGACCGGGTACGGCTGTGCAGC
>CAYGUY010000121.1:0-7991 GCA_964353165.1 uncultured Maribacter sp. | reverse complement strand
CAGTACTTTCAATTGATGTTGCGCATCAAATAGTATTGCCTGTATTATGGTTTTTACAAGTACATCGATTCTCGGATATTACCACCAAAGAGACCACCAATAGAATGCAGTATTACGCCTTTTCCTCCTATTTGCCATTACGTCGGTTATTAACGTCACAATTGTGTTCTGCTGTTGTTCTACTGCTGGGTCTTGCACTGCCATTGCTGATACGGTATATAATACTTATGAATGTTCAAGCACTATTGAGTATCGTTGTAGGAGGGGTTTTTATAGTGTTTCTAGCTGCTATTTTAGGTTTGATGACCAAGGGTAAGAAGCTTTTCGAAATACTATTTTTCTTACTCACCTACGCTAACCTTAATAAGGTCCCATTATTGGATTATTTTGGTGGAATCAACGGAAGCACTTCTTTTTTGACTAGTATCAGCATAATTAGTGTTGCATTATCAGCTCTTATTTTCGGTCTTCGAAAGTTGCAATTGACAAAAGAATAATATAATACCGATGCGCCCCGAAAAATTCTCCTATGTTTAGTTTATTCATTTCTTTTTTAGACTTATAATAGTCAAATGTGTATAATTGTATATAACGTTACCCTTAAACCAACTATTCAAACTCTAGAATTTACTAATGTGTAAAACGTTAAGATGCTAAAAGGGAAGAATAAGCCATGGCAAGTTTTGAAATCATGAATATGGTAAAATTATAATCAGAATTATATTTTCTAAGTGCATCTGTCATTATGCAGAACATAAACCTTGAAGTGGGTTTAAATAGACCGCCCTAGTATTGTTATTTGAAGTTTGAGATGCAACCTTAAATTATGAACGTATATGCTTCTGTAGGTATCAATATCGCTATTGAACTCTTGTATTTGCTATGCCTAATAATTGGACAATAGTAATCCAGTGAAAAGTAAACCTAATAGAAAAGCTAGAATAAAAATCTCTGAAGTTTATAGCCATTTTATTGGGAAATATATCGATACTATTGAAATGTTTAGGAAATTGAACGAAACCTTTCAAAGTATTACTTACCGCATTGGTAATCTAATATAATGCAGAAAGCCTTTAATGACTTAGTCAAACACTAGTGAGTTGGCCTTCATCAGATATTGACTTGGTTTAAAAAAAAAGATTATCAACACTTTGAATTCAAAAATTATATATAATAATATAGTTTTCCAGGTGTAGCAAATTATAGATGTTTCGTTTCAAACAAAATTTAGAATGAGAAAAAATAAGTTATTTAGATTAACCGTTGTGAAAGGTAAGACTGGGATATAACAAAAGTAGATTTAGTTTAGTTTTGCACTCATTTTTAAATATTTGGATTAGCGTCAATATTTTTTTCCAACTTACCTTTTGTCAATTGATTAAGGTTGATGTCAACATATTACTATGTTAATTGGATTCCTTTGTTAATAAAGTAATTCCAATATTGCTGTATGCTACGGTAATAAAAGTGTAATTAGTTGGTCATTTCATTTGACAAACAGAACAAATGGTATTCTCTATTATTCTCAGAACTAATAAATATTTTGTTAAGAAAAAGATGGAATAAGAAGGATAAAGGTTTAGTAATACGCTCAAATGTGGTTAAGGCGTTGAATACATTTCATAATTTAAACACAAATGGAATTTGCAATACAGCTAATCCATATCCAACGACGCATAATGCCAGTAAAACAATAAAACCCTTGAACAAAATACTTTTTTCTGCCATTTTGCTATGGATACTGTATATGCCCGATATGGTTTACGGGCAAAAACCCATTTCGGTATCCGGTTCGTATTCAAATACCCCTTTAGAGGATGTTATTTTAGATTTGGAAAAGAAAAGTGGTTACCGTTTCTTTTTTTTAAAGGATTGGGTCGCCAAGGATTCCATTACATCCACCTTCGACAATAAATCTATTTCTTTGGTATTGGATGAAATACTGGAAGGTACTACGTTAAACTATCATTTGCTTGAAGACGAGAAACGGATTGTTTTGCTTGAAAACACCGTGGTCTACGATGAATTGCCGCTCTATTTTTTTGGCAAAGACAGTCTAGCTTCCAGTACCGAGACCGTTCGTGTTGCAAGAAATGCACCGACACCTACTTTTTTTAACGAGGATGTACGCCAAACGCGAAAAGAATATGGCGTAGCTAAAGTCGGCAAGGCGGATGTTGCCAAACTGAAATCGGCTTACATATTAAAAGGAAAAGCCGTTAATGTACGAACGGGTGAGGTCATAGAAGATCTTGCGATTAGGGTGAAGGGGACAAACTTGCTAGGTGTAACCAATGCCCAAGGTAATTTTGAACTGGAGCTGCCAGCGGGCTATAATGTTTTGATAATAAGAGCTATGGGAATTGCTGCAACGGAACGCGAGGTAATCATGTACAGCGATGGCAGTCTAAACTTGATATTGGAAGAAGGCCTGCAACAATTGGACGAAGTGGTAGTGGAAGCGGATGCTGCTAAGAATGTAGAAGATGCAATTACCGGGAGTGAACAAATAGATTCGGAGGAGTCCAAGAATATTCCCCTAGTCCTTGGAGAGCGTGATATATTACAAGTAGCTAAGGCCTTACCTGGAATATCATCAGCAGGGGAAGGAGCTACAGGGCTCAATGTACGCGGTGGAAAAACGGATCAAAATCTAGTCTTGTTGGACGATGCTGTGATCTATAATCCACAACATTTTTTCGGTATTTTCCAAGCCTTAAACCCGTTTACCACGAAAGGGGTAGATATATATAAGGGAGCGGTACCGGTAGAGTTTGGAGGCCGTTTGTCCTCCGTGTTCGATATACGAACCAAAAACGGAAACGTAGAGGAGATTTCCGGAGAAGGGTCCATAGGTCCCGTTACGGGTAATCTGGCCTTGGAAATTCCATTGCAAAAAAACAAATCGTCATTGGTGGTAGGCGCAAGAGGTGCTTATGCCGATTGGATTCTGCGTTCCCTGGACGAGCCATCGCTACAAAACAGTAATGCTTCTTTTTTTGATGGAATTCTTAAATATCATAACCGGATAGATGATAATAACGAGGTGAAAGCTACGGCGTATTACAGTGGCGATGCTTTTTCCATCACTTCCGATTCGTTGTATAACTATAACAATAGGCTTTTTTCCGCAAGATGGGATCACCGCTATAATGAAAAGACCAATGGCGCATTGGTATTAGATAATAGCCGCTACGGTTTTGGAATTGATTTTGATGGCGAGGCCAATACAGATTTTGACCTAGATTATTCTATTGAGGAAACCGGCGTGAAATATAAGCTTCGTACCAAGTTGAACGATATCCATACATTGGATTATGGTGTAGCGGCAAAGCTATATTCCGTAAATCCAGGCAGTATAGTGCCAACTGGAGGCAACTCGAATGTAAATTCGGTATTTATAGATCAGGAACAGGCCTTGGAAGGCGCACTGTTCGTTGGCGATGAAATAAATATCGGCGAAAAATTATTAGTAAACTTAGGACTTAGGTATGCGTTTTTTGCAGCTTTGGGTTCGGGAACACAACGCACATATCAGGACGGGCTGCCGCGCAACGAGTCTACCGTTTTGGACACCATAAGTTATGGTAGTGGTGATGTAATCAAGACGTATGGCGGTCCCGAGGTAAGAGTCTCCGCACGCTATCTTCTAAAGCCTGACCTATCCATTAAAGCAAGTTTTAATAATTCATATCAATTTTTACATACCTTATCCAATAACACTACGGTATCGCCCATAGATACATGGAAACTATCCGATCTTAACATAGCACCCCAACAAGGATACCAGGCTTCTTTGGGAATCTATAAGAATTTCAAGGAAAATGAATATGAATTGAGCTTGGAGGGGTATTATAAGCGAATGGACAATGTACTGGACTTTAAAACGGGTGCGGATCTTTTCTTGAACGAAAATGTGGAGACCGAAGTCTTACAGGGCGATGGAAAGGCTTATGGGGTAGAGCTACTGTTGAAAAAGAACAAGGGTGATTTTAACGGATGGCTAAGTTATACCTATTCCAGAAGTTTGTATCGTTTCGATAGTGAGTTCAGTGAAGAACGCATCAACAACGGGGAATTTTTTGCTTCCAATTTCGATAAGCCCCACGACGTTAGCCTTATCACAAATTATAAGTTCAGTAAACGTTATAGCCTGTCGGCTAATTTTGTTTACCAAACTGGTCGGCCCGTGACCTATCCAATAGGCACATTTCGATTCAATAATGCAGATTTCGTTGCCTTCAGCAACCGTAACGAGTTTCGAATCCCTGATTTCTACCGTTTGGACTTAGGGTTCAATATTGAGGGGAATCATAAAAAGAATAAACTGGCCCATAGTTTTGTGACCATTTCGGTGTATAATGTACTAGGAAGGAACAATCCCTACTCTGTATTTTTTGTCACCGATAACGGCGAGGTAAAGGCCTTGCAGAGCTCTATTTTTGCTATTCCTATCCCTTCTATAACCTATAATTTTAAATTTTAGGATATGAAAAGAATCAATGTAGCCATCGTAGCAGAACAAGATTTGGCTGGATGTATCGAACCAATAGATTTGGTTCCTGTTCTTAGCGTCCCCGTGGATAATTCTGGTATTTTGGAAGGTGAGTCTAATTTAACGAATGAGTCAAACATTGCCCAGCAGAGAAAGGTCATTGGGTTTTTTGATGTAAGTAGTCATGCCACCCAGCTGTTGTATTTTAACTACGAGGATTTTTATGCTGTTGAACCACTACAACCTTATTTTGGGACGGTGACCTGTGATTGGTTTTTGGTACCAATATTGGTAGATTCTGCACTGGGTGGACCGCCCGACCCTATTGGAGGACTTTGCCCCCAGCCATCAACATTAAGAATCCAATTGAGCCTTGTAGAACATGTAAGCAGTAATGATACTGGAATATGTGAAGGTCCCTATATCGTTACGCCCACTATTTGCGGTGATTGTAATATCGTTGGAAGTAATATAGTACCTGAATTTTGGACAGAGTAATGAAGAAATTTATATACATTGGAGTATTGATTTTAATGGCAGCCAGCTGTGTCGAACCATTCGATATATCGGCGGAGGTAAGTACAGGTGAAAATATTGAAACCTTTTTGGTAGTAGAAGCTAGTCTTACCAATGAACTGAAGCAACAGGAAGTATTCCTAGGTAAAGGAAGGAGTTTTGCTAACGATTCACTACAGCCCGTGGCTCAAAATGCAACTGTATCTGTTATGGATGCAAATGGCGGTAACTTTTCTTTTTCTGAAGTTGAGCCAGGGCGATATCTTTCGGATGCATCTTTTCAGGCGCTACCAAATGTAGCATACCAATTGAATATACAGACTGCGGAAGGTAGTTCGTATGCATCTGAACTAGTTTCCCTTCCCGAAAATGCTGAAATGACCGCTGTTTATGCAGAACGCATCACCAATGATTTAGGTGTTGAAGGAGTCGCTATCTATACAGATTCAGAGGTCTTGCCAGGTTCAGCTCCATTTCTGTACTACCAGTATGAAGAAACCTATAAGGTTATTGCACCATTATGGTCTCCTTTTGACATGGTAGTGGTCGATCCTAATCCACCATATACCCTTGACAGTTTTGATTTGCTACCTAGAGAACAAGAGGAGCGTGTATGTTATGGTACGCAACGTAGTAATCGCATCATTCAAGCCTTAGACCTAAATAGGTCCCGAAACAAGATCACCAGAAATTTAGTACGGTTTATCTCAAGGGATAATTTCATCATAAGTCATCGATATAGTATCTTGGTAAAGCAGCTAGTTCAGTCCCCCGATGCTTATTCCTTTTATCGTACCTTAAATGTACAATCGGGTAGTGAAGGTGTTTTTACAGAAATTCAACCAGGATTCATAGAAGGAAATATATCAAACACGAATAGCCCTAATGAAAAGGTATTAGGTTATTTTGAAGTAGCTAATGCAAGCCAAGAACGGATTTTCTTTAACTACGAAGATTTTTTCCCAGACGAAGCCTTACCACCTTATGTCATTAGTTGTAGCTTTTTGGGAGCACCGCCAATCGTTACACCAGCTGGAACTTCGCCTTTAAAGGACGCAATCGATAGTGGCTTTTTTATATATGTACGAGATAATGACGGTGAAGTAAGCCAGCCAGCTGGACCTTACTTCACCGCAAGAAGAGCTTGTGGAGATTGTACGGTTTTAGGAAGTAATATCGTACCTGAATTTTGGACAGAAGAATAAGATTGTGAAAAAAACACTATTAATATTGATTGTATTTTTACTAATGTTCACCTCCGCTTTGGCCCAGTATGTCGCAAGGGACGGAAGTGAATTGTTGAAACTAAAAAAGATACCACAGGAAAAAGCCTATTTGGATCATACCGGTCCAGTGGTCTTTTCAGGAGAATATCTCTATTACTCCTTCTTTTGCTTCAATACCCAGAACAACAAGCGTAGCAATATCAGCAAGATTGGCTATGTGGCGTTGGTGAATGAATCCAAGGAGTATGTCTCCGAGCAAAAATTAAGGTTGGACAACGGGACAGCTAGTGGGGATGTTTTTATCCCTATGGACATACCGTCGGGAAAATATAAATTATTGGGATACACACAATGGATGAAGAACAGTGGGGTTTCGCAAATCTTCAAGGACGACATCATTATCATAAATCCTTATCTGGCGAATCAGTCAGCACTCTTGGGTAACACTACAAATTCAACATCTTCTATAATACCAGAAGTTATGGGAACAGTCGCCATGGATTCATCGATATCCATACAAGTAAACGGGTACAAATTCGGTAATCGTGAGAAGGTAGGGTTTTCCATCAGGAATTATAAGAACAAATTAGGGTATGGGACCTATTCCGTTAAGGTTATAAAAAAGGAGAATCTGGGTATTAACCCAAACTTGTCGGCCATCAATTATGGTACTGAATACCTTAACGTCGATAAAGAAATTCCTAAAAGTATAGGTGACAGCCTGTTCTTACCGGAACAGCGTGGGGAGCTTTTCTTCGGTAGTATTTTAGATAGGGTGACGAACGAACCAGTTCCGGATGTTCCTGTGGTCCTCTCAATTCCTGGAAAGGAGTACCTCCTAAAATTCTCACAGAGCGATAAGTCCGGAAATTTCTACTCGTATTTAAGAAAGGAGTACAAGAATGATGTGGCTATCTTGCAGGCAGAGGTAGGAGATAGGTCGTACATAATCAATAAGGTTAAACACGTTGATCTTGATATTTCGAATCTGAAATTCGCGGACTTTACCATGTCAAAAGCGTACGGCGATGACATCATAAAGAGGAGTGTTCACAACCAAATCGAGAACCAGTTCTTTTCGGCAAAGCCCGATTCCATTATTCAGGGAGACCCTATAGACACTTTCGATGGCGGAGTGCCCGAGGTTTTCGTACTGGACGATTATACGCGTTTTCCGACGTTCGAGGAAACCATCTTGGAAATCGTGAAATTTACCCGCTATCGTCGTGGTGGAGGAGTTGAAAATGATTACGTGAGGGTTGCACAAGATTTTGAGAGCGATAAGGAGGAATATAATAGTTTCCCTGCCATAGTTCTCTTTGACGGCGTATTTGTTCCCAACCATGAAAACGTAAAGGACTACGATGCTCGTAAAATTGATAAAATAGGTGTTATAAGCGACCAGTTCCGTATGGGCGGTAAGGATTACCAAGGTATCGTATCGGTGGAAACCTTCGATGGTGACTTTTATGAGGGGTATTCAGCGGAAAATACGGTCAGTGTAGCGCTGTCACCACCAGTTCAAAAAAAGAATTATTTTACACAGACCTATTCCGATGATGATTCCACATACGCTCGTATACCTGATTACCGGACGCTACTGCTATGGAAACCCCATGTGGAGATTCAAGGGACCAATATGGATTTTGAATTTTACACCTCGGATATCGAAGGCGAATACGAAATTATACTTAATGGGTTTACTACCTATGGTAAACCCATTTCGATTTCCAAATCAATAGAGGTGTCATCTC
>CAYGUY010000120.1:0-7993 GCA_964353165.1 uncultured Maribacter sp. | reverse complement strand
TTACCGGTCTGTCAGTAGCATCGGGAATTTTCATACTCGTTATTTTATTGGGTTTTGGTCAAGGCATGCAAAATGGCGTTGCAAAGGAGTTTGAAAAAGATGCGGCAACTAGTGTATGGGTTTGGCCGGGAGTAACCACAAAAGAGTATAAAGGACTTAATCCTGGAAGGCGCATCCAATTACGTAACGAAAACTATGATTTTGCAGCACGGCTCTTAGAAGATGATATCGAAAATAAATCCCCTCGCTATTTCGTACGGAATGCTTTTGTGAATTACGGTAAAGAATCTCTTGCATATAGTGTTCAGGGCGTATCCAACCAATTTCAATTTATAGAGAACTTATATATGTCTCAGGGGCGTTTCTTGAATCATACCGATGAGATAGGGGCTACAAAAGTTGCCGTGATAGGAAATAAGATAAAACGTGATGTCTTTAAAGACACGCTTAGTCCGGTGGGTCAGTTTTTGAAGGTTTCTGGAATACCGTTTAAGATTGTTGGGGTATACGGCGATGTTGGAGGCGAACGTGAAGAAGAACGAATTTATATTCCTATTAGCACAGCGCAACAAGTATTCAACGGTGCGGATTACTTGAATAACATGAGTTATACGTTGCCGCCTGCTGAAAACTTTGATGCCGCTGTAGCCCAATCAATTGCATTTACTGAAAATATAAAATCCTACTTAAAACAGGCTCATACTGTTTCGCCAGATGATACTAGTGCCATACAGGTATGGAATCCCATGGAGGAAGCAAAGCGTTACTATAATTTAACGTTGGGTATAAAACTATTCTTTTGGTTTGTGGGTATTTGTACCATTATAGCTGGGGTGGTTGGCGTAAGTAATATCATGTTAATTGTTGTAAAGGAACGGACAAGGGAAATAGGAATACGCAAGGCGCTTGGGGCCAAGCCCTGGTCTATTATAGGCATGATTTTACACGAATCGGTTTTTATTACGGCAATTGCTGGTTTCACCGGGCTTATTTTTAGCATGGGTTTGCTAGAGCTTATAGGGCCGTACGTGGAAATCGATTATGTGGTAAATCCTTCCGTTAATTTTAATGTAGCTATGGCAACCGTGTTCGTGCTCATATTTGCTGGTGCAGTGGCTGGTTTTTTTCCTGCTTGGAGAGCTGCAAGAATTCATGTAATCGATGCCTTAAAGGATGAGTAGATTGTTTAGTTAACCGTGCACATGGTTTGCTTTTTCGTATGGGTAGGCACAAGGAGAATTAAAAGAAAATAAAATGTTTAATAAAGACCGTTGGAGAGAAATTGTTGAGGTGTTGTCCACAAATGTGTTCAGAACCTTGGCAACTGCTTTTGGAGTAGGTTGGGGTATCTTTATCCTCATTATTCTATTGGCCGCTGGTAAGGGTTTGGAAAATGGTATACGGGCAGATTTTGGGGATATAGCTACAAATACGATGTTCATGTGGTCAAGAAATACGACTATCGCCTATAAAGGATTGCCTAAAGGCAGGCGTTTCAATTTTAAATTAGAGGATGTAACTGCAATTAACGATCGTGTTCCAGGACTTCGATTTATATCTCCAAGGAATCAGTTTGGGGGTTTTGGTGGTGCGAACAATGTAATTAGAGGGCTTAGCGCAGGTGCTTTTAATGTATATGGGGATTATCCTGATATAATCAAACAAGAACCAATGACGATTACTTCAGGAAGGTTTGTGAACCAGAATGATATTGAAAACAATCGCAAAGTGGCGGTAATTGGAGATGGTGTAAAGAACGAGCTCTATGATAAAGGTGAGGATATTATAGGTACGTACATAAAGATTCAGGGGGTCAATTTTATGGTAGTAGGAAGCTATAAAAAGAAAAGTAACAATGGAGATGGAGAAGAAGGTCAAAAGGAGATATTTATTCCCTTCACCGCATTTTCGCAAGCGTTTAATACAGGAAATGATGTAGGACGAATGGTCATTACTGCGAACGATGCCACTTCTATTTCAGACTTGAAGGAAAGTATTCTAAACGTAGTAAAAGAGAATAGGAATATTCACCCAGATGATAAACGAGCCGTGGGCTACTTTGATCTATATGAACGGTTTAATAGAGTGGAGTCGCTTTTTGGTGCTTTGCGATGGGTAGCTTATTTTGTTGGAGTCCTAGTGTTGTTATCAGGTATTATTGGGGTTAGCAATATAATGCTGATCGTAATTAAGGAGCGAACTAAGGAAATTGGTATTAGAAGGGCATTAGGGGAAGCCCCGTGGTCCATTAAAAAACAGATCTTGATGGAGTCCATCTTTTTGACCATCATGTCAGGGATGGCAGGTATAATATTTGGTGCAGCCGTTATTTATGGAATTAACGCAATTTTGGATTCGGTAGGGCCAGTGGACATGTTTATAAACCCAAGTGTAAGTTTGGGGGTAGTGGTAGGCGCATTGGTTATTTTAATAATATCAGGCTTACTTGCGGGCTTTATACCTGCTCAGAGTGCAATTAAAGTGCGTCCAATAGAAGCATTAAGAACAGAGTGACAACATCAATCATAAAATAAAAATCAACCTAAGAATGAAAAAGTCAGTAACCATTAGCATTTTATTAGTCATCGTATTGGCCTTTGGTGGGTCCATGTATTATTTGTATCAAAAAAATGCTGAAAATCCCGTGGTATACGCTACAGACGTGCCATCTAAACAAACGATTATCAAAAAAACCATGGCTACGGGAAGTATCCTGCCCTTGGAAGAAGTGCTTATCAAACCAAATATTTCGGGAGTTATCGAGGAAATCTATGTAGAAGGTGGCGACTTCGTAAAATCTGGTGATCTTCTTTGCAAAATAAAGGTGGTTCCTAATTTAAATGCGCTCAACGATGCAAGGAATACCATAGACGAGGTAAAAATTGGTTTAGACAATCAGCTACGTAACCTAGAGCGACAAAAAGGGCTTTTTGGTAAAGGCGTTATATCTCAGGTAGATTTGGAACGTGCAGAGGTGGCCTATGATCAAGCAAAACAGGCATACGCCGCAGCTAGAAAAAGATATGATATTGTAAAAACCGGGACTACCGCAGGACTTGGAAAAGAGGCCAATACGTTGATTAGGGCAACGGTTAGTGGAATGGTGCTTGAGGTACCAGTGGAAGTGGGAAACCAAGTTATAGAGAGCAATAACTTTAATGAGGGTACTACGATTGCGGCCATAGCCGATGTTGAAAAAATGATTTTTGAAGGAAAAGTTGATGAATCTGAAGTAGGAAAGATTAAGGAGAACTTACCTTTACAAATAACAGTGGGTGCCATTGAAAATACTGTTTTTGATGCAGTTCTGGATTATATAGCACCTAAGGGAAAAGAAGAGAATGGTGCTATACAGTTTGAAATTAAGGGAACGCTCAAGAAGCAGGATTCCGTATTCATACGAGCAGGTCTAAGTGCTAATGCCTCTATAATTTTAGCGAAAGCTGATAATGTTTTAGCAGTAAAGGAGGCCTTGATTCAGTTTGATGATAAAACAAAGAAACCTTTTGTTGAAATTGCTATAGGAGATCAAGAATTTGAACGTAGGGATATTGAAATTGGAATCAGTGATGGTATTCATGTTGAAATAAAATCTGGTATTAGCGAAGGGGATAAAATCAAGGTCTGGAACGAAGTAAAACCGGACCAATTTGCCCAGAACTAAAATAATTTAAAATTTTGAAGCTTTTCTTGTAACATTATTGCAAGTTTGATGTCCTATTGCTGAATGTCATTTTCAACAGCTTCCAACTACAAAGAGAACCAATATGATAGAAATTAAAAATCTTCACAAATCTTATAAGATGGGCAGTAATTCATTACATGTCCTAAAAGGGATAAATTTCTCTGTAGAAGAAGGTGAACTCGTTGCCATAATGGGTTCTTCCGGATCTGGAAAGTCTACCCTGCTGAATATTTTAGGGATGCTGGACGAATTGGATGAGGGCAGTTACACGCTGGATGGTGTGCCCATTAAAAATTTGAACGAGACCAAGGCTGCCCAATATCGAAATAAATTTTTAGGCTTTATTTTTCAATCATTCAATTTAATCAATTATAAAAGCGCAGTTGAAAATGTAGCTTTACCATTGTATTATCAGCGCGTACCGAGAAAAGAGCGTCAAGAAAAAGCGCTTAAATATTTGGAGCAAGTAGGGTTAAAGGAATGGGCTACACATTTACCTAGTGAGTTGTCTGGTGGTCAAAAGCAGCGTGTAGCTATTGCTAGGGCTATGGCGGCAGAACCAAAAGTACTTTTGGCAGATGAACCAACTGGTGCCTTGGATAGCACAACGTCCTACGAGGTAATGGATTTGATTCAAAAAATAAACGATAACGGTAATACCATTCTTGTGGTAACGCATGAAGAGGATATTGCTCATATGTGCAAACGTATCGTACATTTAAAAGATGGGGTAATCGTGGAGGATAAAAAAGTAAAACAAGTAAGGGCATCCCATTATGTTTAGCATTGATACTTGGAAGGAAATATTAAAAACCATACAGAAGAATAAGCTTCGTACTTTTCTGACAGGGTTTACTGTGGCTTTGGGAATCTTTATTTATGTCACCTTATATGGCATGGGTAATGGTCTCAACAATACCTTTATGAAATTCTTTGGTGATGATGCCACTAATATTTTTAGGATATATCCATCACAGACGACTATTCCTTTTGGAGGGTACAAGGCGAAACGTCAAATAGAGTTTCAGAATAGTGATTTGGATGATATTGCTAAGGAGTTTGCTCCGCTAATGGAGTACATAACACCTCAAATACAACGAAGTGCATTTGTTACGTACAAGGATAAATCCGACAATTACACAACACGTGGCATAGCTCCTGGCATGCAGTTCGCCGAGAAGACCATCATGATGAAAGGGCGCTATATCAATTCAAAAGATATTAGGGAAAGAACCAAGTATGCTGTTATTGGTAGAATGGTAGAAAAAGATCTATTTCAAGGTGCAGAATCGCTTGGTGAATACATAGACATTGGAGGCAGTGCTTTTAAAGTTATTGGTGTATTTCAAGACGATGGAGGGGATAATGAGGAACGATATGTTTACCTACCGTTCACCACACGACAGCTGATAGAAGGGAATAACGATAAAGTAAACCAGATTACGCTGGCTTTTAATGAAGCTATTGGCTACTCCGGAGCTATGAAATTTCAACGTAATCTTGATGAATTCGTTCGTAAAAAGAAGGTCATTAGCCCAAATGATCCAAGAGGTATCTATATAGAAAACGTTGCCGACAATCTTAAACAGAACCAACAATTTGCCAGTGTTTTAAAGATTATCATTTCAGGAATTGCCTTTGCTGTGATTATTTCGGGAATTTTGGGCATCAGTAATATTATGGTATTCGTGGTAAAGGAACGGACGAAGGAAATAGGTATTCGAAAGGCTATGGGAGCAACTCCTAAAATTATTATCAGCACTATTTTGCTAGAATCTATTTTTATTACGGCTATTTTTGGGTTTATTGGAATGGTACTTGGTATAATCACCCTCAATTCTATTGGGGGGGAAGTATTGGAAGAAGATTATTTTATTACGAACCCATCTATCAACTCCGGAACGGCTATTTTTGTTACCATTTTGTTGATTATCGCAGGAGCATTGGCGGCTTACGTACCTGCCAAAAGAGCGGCTAGAATAAAACCTATTGTGGCATTAAGAGACGAGTAATATGAGACAGTTATTTGATTCGGATACATGGCGGGAAATTTTTCAATCTATCGGTAAAAATAGATTACGTACTTTTTTGACCATGTTGGGTGTATTTATTGGTATCTACATCTATATAGTTCTTTCGGGAGCTTCGCAAGGCTTGGACAATGGTTTTGAAAAGGAATTTCAGACTATTGCTAGAAATAGTTTATTTGTTTTTGGAAGGACTACTAGTAAACCTTATGCAGGTTTTAAAACGGGCCGTAGAATACAATTAAAATTGAGTGATGTTGATGCCCTGCAACAGCAATTACCTGAAATTATGGCTATAGCCCCAAGAAATGTTAAAGGATTTTTTGGAAGTGAACCTGGAATCATAAAACGCGGAATTAAAATCGGTAATTACTCTGTCTTTGGTGATTTTCCAGCTTTCACGAAAATAGCTACCAAAAAAATATACGACGGTGGAAGGTTTATTAATGATGAGGATATAGAACAAGAACGTAAAGTTTGTGTTATCGGTGAGCGAACACAAAAAGAATTGTTTGACGAGGATGAGGATCCAATAGGGGGCTATATCGCTATTGAGGATGTTAATTTTCAGGTAGTTGGGGTTCATAAATTTGCAGGTGGTGGGCCGTTTGATAATGACAGTGATATATTCATTCCATTTACAACCTATACAAAATTGTACAATACTGGCGATAATGTTTCTTGGTTTGCAATTGCTGCTTATAATGATGTGGACGTAGTTCAGGTAGAAAAGGATATAAAGGCCACCTTACGGCGTATCCATAAGGTGGATCCTACAGATGAAAAAGCAATTACATCATTTAATCTAGGCGCAATATTCAAAAAGGTTTTTGGGTTTGCTAACGGTCTTACTTTTTTATCCTTGATTGTAGGCATCGCTACAATCTTGGCAGGGGTTATAGGTATTGGTAATATTCTTTTAATTTCCGTTAAGGAGCGTACAAAGGAATTGGGGGTACGTCGCGCATTGGGTGCGACGCCAGCAGAAGTACGTAACCAAATTTTAATAGAATCCTTGTTTCTTACTATGCTGGCGGGTATCATCGGTATTATCATGGGTGCGCTTACCCTAAAAGCAATTGATGCGTTAACTCAGGATGCAGCTATGCCTTACACAAATCCAACCGTACCTATACCTTACGTTATCGGTTCGCTATTACTAATGGTAGTGCTTGGGGTACTTATAGGATTAATACCAGCACAACGGGCAGTAAGTATAAAACCGATAGATGCCCTACGGGAAGAATAATAAGCTAAACCAATACATATAAATACACTTAAGAAATGAACAAGATCGTAAAATACATACTCATTGGAGTTTTGGTGCTAGGAGCGTTATGGGCAGCACTTTTTTTTATCAAAAGCAATAGCAAATCTGCCATAACCTATGAAACGCAGCAGCCTTTCATTACTGATATCGAGAAGAAAACAGTGGCTACTGGTAAGGTAATACCACAGGATGAAGTAGAGATTAAGCCACAAATTTCGGGAATTATTGACAAAATATTGCTTGAAGAAGGTGTAAAGGTAAAGGCAGGTGATCTTATTGCTGTAATAAAGGTGGTGCCCAACGAGCAAACCTTGTATCAAGCTCAAGGTAGGGTGCGTAATGCAGAACTGGCGCTGAACAATGCTAAAATTGAATATGAGCGCAACAAAACCTTGTACGACAAAGGTGTAGTTTCCAACCAAGATTTCATAAATCTAGAATTGGCCTTTGAACAAGGGAAACAAGAGCTTAAAAACGCCAATGCAGACTATCAGATTATCCGTAAGGGATCCATAGGCGGTTCTGCGGCGGCAAACACCAACATCCGAGCAACGGTATCCGGAACCATATTAGAAATACCAGTGAAGGAAGGAGACCAGGTCATTCAGGCCAACAACTTCAACGATGGTACTTCCATTGCTACAATCGCGGATTTAACAAAGATGATTTTTGAGGGCAAAGTAGATGAGGGCGAAGTAGGTAAGTTAGCCGTTGGTACTCCGTTAAAAATCACCTTAGGAGCTTTAGAAGGTATCGAGCTAGATGCCAAGTTGAAGTTTATAGCTCCAAAGGGAATAGAGGAAACTGGAGCAGTTCAGTTCAAGATTGAGGGTGATGTTGAGGTTAGCGATGATGTATTCATCAGAGCTGGGTATAGTGCAAATGCATCGATAGTTTTAGAGAAGAAAGAGAATGTTCTTGTGATACCGGAAGCTTTGTTACAGTTTGACAAGACCACCAATAAACCTTACGTGGAGCTCGCCGTTGGTGCAGAAGCCGACCAAAAATTTG
>CAYGUY010000119.1:1163-8060 GCA_964353165.1 uncultured Maribacter sp. | reverse complement strand
ACCATCACCATCACAGTCCAGTGCATTCCATGCAGTAGTTGGTGTTGCATCTTGGTTGGCAGCAACCAAACTACACTCATCCGTTAGGTCTGTACCATCTGTAATTTCTTGACCGTTGGTTACACCGTCACCATCACAGTCTAAGGCTAACCATGCAGCGCTCGGAGTTGCATCTTGGTTCACAGCGATTATACTACAACTATCTGTTGGGTCTGTACCATCGGTAATCTCTTGTCCGTTGGTTACACCATCACCATCACAATCTAAGGCTAACCATGCAGCAGTTGGTGCAACAGTAGCAGAAGCTAGTACAAAAGAACAAGGGTCTTGCCCATCAGTACCATCAGTTGCTTCAATGTTATTAGGAACTCCATCCCCATCACAGTCTGCTGTTGAGCTTACTGTTTCAGTAATACTTGCCGTTAGATAGGCACACTCATTTAAAGGGTCCGTGCCATCAATAATTTCTTGTGTGTCCGTTACACCATCTCCATCATCGTCTAAATTTTCAATGGTTACATTGACGAATGGGGAATCGGGCGTCTGGTTAAAGTCTGTTTGATCTTGCGAATTTGTAACGGTATTTGTTACATCAATTGAAGTAGTAGGGGCAGCAACATCATCTGCGATAGCTACTACTATAAGTTCCCTAAAGTCACCCGCATTCATAGTGCCAATTGTCCAATTGGGACTGCTCCAACTCCCTGAACTTGGTGAAGCACTAATTAGAGACAAGCCTGAAGGCAAGACCTCATTAATCACTAAATTTGTAACCGGATTTATTCCAAGGCTTTGTACATTAATAGTAAATGTTACCGTTTCGCCTTCTGCTATTATAGATTTGTCTGCAGTTTTATTCAATAAAACATCAGGGTTGCAATAGTACATATTTATAATATTGGAGTCGTAGAAACAACCGCCATCTGATACTTTAAGGAAAATATCTCCGATGGTTGTAGGTGTATAAGATTGGCCGGTTTCCCCAACCTGTAAAACACCACCTTGGTACCATTGGTAGGAATCAAAAATTTCTAATGAGGTTATTGTTTCTCCTAAACAACCTGCCCCTGAAATTTCTAAATCGACAGTGGGTACCGTGTCAAAACCTGAAAAATAACCTGCAAAACCTGCAGCTCCACTAGATCCAAAAAAACCTACGGCTATTGGACCCGAAGACTGCACCGAAACACTACCCGTTAAATTGGGAATAAAAAAGCTTTTCCAATCAGTTGTTCCTGTCACTGTTGAGGAGGCAGGCAAGCTTACAGCCCCATTATCATCGTTTACACTAATATTAGCATCAGGAGTTGTGCTCGAAGCTATTATGGTTATTCCTCCCTGATAGTCTGTTTTACCGTTAATAGTTTTTACATTAGGTATATTGTTCAAGGTATTTGGCAACAAACAATTTATTGGCGGTATAAAATTCAAGCCTCCGGTATTGGATGCAATGGCACCCGAAAGCGATTGGTAAGCATAAACTTCTTTGGAAGTAGATACCCACATATTAGCGCCTACTGAGGTACCTGAATAATTGCTTCCAGGTATTTCAAAAAATTCACCATTGTTGATTGTCGCTATTGGCGTAGTTGAAGCTCCAACATAGATATCAGTATTATTTTGTGTGCCTATTATTATTGGGAATTCAAGGTCATCTACTCCATTCCCCCTAATAAATACGTATTCTTTACCCAAAAATTCTTCCGAGACCGGTTGATCTAGTCCAGCATCTCGCCCGGCACCTACAAAGCCAGCATTCATAGAGCCGTTACTTATTACTATATCTTGAGTAGCACTAATGGAAGCTCCCAACCAGCCATCAATGTTTGCAGGGGATTCATCTTTGTCCGCCTCAAGCACAAAGCTTTGCCCCTTATTCAAAACAAAAGTTATAATATCTGAGGTAAGACCATCTACATCATCTTGCAACCTAAATTCGCAGGCTGGATTAAACCCTGTAATTGTCACGATAGTATTGTCTGCGGTAGCCATTATTCCGAGGGTTGCAGACTGGTCATCACTAGATGCTCTTAAAGGCAGACCTCCCCATTTAAAAAGGGTTCCAAATGCTTTTGCTCCTTTAGAGGTTAAGGAAGCAGCCTGGCTTCCTGATCTGCCCCTATAATTTACATAGAACTCTTCTCCCCCAACGGATTCAAAACGCAAACCGCTGTTAGAAAGTACAACCCCTGTATTTGTATTAGTCACCAAACTAATATTATTGTCCCCATTTGAAAGGGCATACTCAATATCGTTGGTATTTGATAAATTCGTTAAAGTTGCAATGGGTGTAGTGTTCGTCCCTTGATATACCATAACATCAAACGCAGCTGTAGCTGGTTCAGGTGTAGATAAATAATAGGCCTGCTGTATAATTGACAAATTATCAGCATGTTGTTTTAATGGCGGCAGGTAATGAACATCACTTAATTGGGCCGTTAATTTGGTTGTTCCAAAAATGAGTGCCACTAGAAAAACCAGAACATAACGTCCGGAATTACGATTTACAATCGTGGTTGGGGTAACTTTCTTCATACTTAATGATAATGGTTTGTGTTTTAATATCTATCCCGATGTATATCGATATTCTTTCTAGTCTTCGTCCTTTAGATGATTAAGGTCATAAGACTTTTAATTTTTATATATGGGTCCTTCTTATACCTTAGAACCCTTTATTTGATTTCGTCACTATCCTTTTGATTGCTCACAAGGAAAATGATACTTAACCGGGTTTGGATTTTACGGAGTTAAATCCTTAATGCACCGACTTGATTAGGGAAGGGTTGGGGGAAAAAACACTATATCATCAATACTTTAAAGTAAAAGTAGATGAAATGCACAAAAAGCTACAAAAGTTTGTTGTCAACAGCGGTAAAGTGTCGGCGAGTTAAGGTAGTTTTGTAGTTTACCTTGACTATTTGATTAGAGATTAAGGAAGTTTCCTACTTTTAATTATTCTACGCTAGTATACCAAAAAAACATAAACTAATTTTCTCTTTGGTTGCAGGGTAAATTCATAGCTGTACTGCGAAGCAGTTATGTAGCTCATCTAAATTATTTAATTCACTATTAAGGAACTTTCCTACTTTTAGTAATTATACGCTAGTAACTTCAAACCGCATAATTTACTTAGTTACAGGATGCAATTTAAAGGAATAGCGATACGATTTGGGGGCAATCATATATTCCTCATGCACCTTGGCTCCCCATGAGTTATCCCCGCCAACGCCCATTTGTAAATAATCTAGATTCCATTGAATGGTGTTTCCAATAGTGATATCGGTACCATGTTTTTTGGTCACGGGCACCAATCCCGATGCGGATGCCGCACCATCCTTGTCCGCATCAAAATCAAGCTCTTTCATAGCAAAGGGCCACACACTCATGTTCAAAAACCCTGTGCTTGGTACTGCTTTTATAGAAATGTACCCATTGGAAACCATAGCCCAACGCACATCTGTTTTGTTCCCTGTTTCTTGCGGACGCGAATAGCGATGGAACTGCTCCGTAATTTTCCCGGCATACCTGCCTGTCTTTACCCCTGTTTTACGATCCCAATAACTTTCTATGGGGCCGTTCCCGTACCAATTCACATTGGTAAATGTATTGGGTAACGTAAGATACATTCCTATTCTTGGGATGTTAGGCAGACCCTGTTGTTTTGGTTGAAAGGTATAGGCTAGGCCTAGGGCACCACTCGGTTCCAGGGTATAGACCACCATTGCTTCTGCTTCGTTTTTTGGCAGGATATAGCGCACGGTAAAGCGGATGTCCCTTCCTACCTTTTGAGGCGATTCCGCTAGTTCTGCCGTGTACTGGTAGGTGGCCTTTTGCCAAATTTGGGCCCAATTCATCATATCGTTTCCTAAATCGTTATCCGTAGGCGGTCTCCAAAAATTAGGGCGGATGGCCTGATTGGTGATTTCCGAGTTTTGAAAACGCCAGGTAAGGATTTCCCCGGTACGAGCATCTATTTTTAATAACGTTTTATCATTTTGTATGCTGATGTTTTCGCCTGAGGACGATAGCTGTAAAACCGTGCCTTTAGTTTCAAATGCGACCGGTGGTATCGCCTTATGCAGTATAAACTGGTCCCAAGCCACCTCATCTCCAACGGCAAAAATGGGGGAGGTCGCTTTTTGCAGCAGCCCTACTTCCAAGATGTACTCATCGGTAGGATTAAATTTTTTTGGAATACTACTAAGCTGTAGTTCGGTACTTGCCTTTGGGGCTAGGTTTACCGCAATACCGGTTTGCTCCGCTACTATATCACCGTTCACCAATAGCCGTATGCGGATTTCCTTGTCCGAAAAATCCGCAAAGACATTTTTGTTGGTAATGCCTAAGCGCCCGGTTCCGGTATAGGAGAACTGCACAGGTTCATATACTTTCTTCACTTCCGACAGGTGTGGGTGCGGATTACGATAGGGATCTACGAGGCCATTGTTTAAAAAATTCCCGTCGGTGGGTAGGTCTGGATGAAAATCATGGCCATAGGCCAAATACGGTTTGCCATTTTCGTCCTTATATTCTAAACTCTGATCTACCCAATCCCAAATAAATCCACCTTGTAGGTTGGGATAGGTTTCCATAATATCCCAATAATCCTGCAGGTTCCCTACCGAATTTCCCATGGCATGGGCATACTCGATTAGGATCGAAGGCTTGTCTGAATCGGATTTTCCGTGGGTAATTAAATAATCGGGTTTGGGATACATGGGGCAATACACATCCGTATAGTCTTCTTTGCCTGCCGGTTCATATTGCACAATGCGATTGTCTTCCTGTTCCTTTAACCAAGCATAGGTAGTTTTAAATATTTGGCCTTCTCCGGCCTCATTACCCAAGGACCAAGAATAGATAGCCGGATGATTCCGATCTCGGTAATACATGCGCTGCGTCCGAGCCATGTGTGCCGGTAGCCAACTCATCTCGTTCCCCAGTTGGGTGCTCTCATCAATGGCCAAGGGGTGGCTCTCTATATTGGCCTCATCTACCACATACAGTCCGTATGTGTCACAAAGTTCTAGCCAATACGGGTCGTTAGGGTAATGGGCACTCCGCACTGCATTGATGTTGTTTTGTTTTATTAACTTAATATCCTTTTCCATAGATGCCCGTGACACTACATGCCCGGTAAAGGGATCTGTTTCATGGCGGTCAACACCTTTAATATAGATTGCTTTACCGTTGATCAGCACCTGACTGTTTTTAATCTCTACCCGTTTAAATCCTGTCCATCGCTTTATGAAGGTATTGTTACTTGTGTTGGTGGCATCTTTTATACTGATGTTAAGGTCGTACAGATTCGGAATTTCGGCTGACCAGGCTTGCACCTTATTTATGATAGTATCGACATGAAAATCCAACGTACTATTGGCGCCTATCGTTATCGTTTGGGTCGTTTTATAGACCGCTGTTTCACCGTCCCGTAATTCAAGAAAAACGGTTTGTGCACTATTGTCGGTGGTGGTATTGGTAAGGGACACTGTTGCCTTAAAAACTCCATTCGTATAGGTATCATCCAAGCTGGCTTGGACATGATAGTCCGAAATATAAACTTTGGGCCGGGCATAGAGATATACGTCCCGTTCAATACCGCTCATCCGCAGCATGTCCTGACTTTCCAAATAACTCGCATCGCTCCAACGAAATAGCTGCAGGGCAATGACGTTTTTTCCTTCGGATACATAGGAAGTAATATCAAATTCCGCCGGGGTCTTACTCCCTTGCGAATAGCCTACATAATTGCCATTGATATAGACATACATGGCCGATTTCGCCCCAGCAAAATGAAGAATCAGGTCTTGGGAAAGGAAGTCTTTGGTTAGCTTTATTTCCTTACGGTAGGTACCGACCGGATTGTAATCTGTGGGGGCATCTGGCCATTGGGTTTCAAAAGGGTAGCGTTCGTCCAAATAAATGGGATGGTCGTAGCCTTCCACTTCCCAATTGGCTGGTACGGGAATGCTGCCCCAATCGCTGTCATCGAACTTAGGGTGTTGAAAGGTCGTTGGGCGTAGCTTAGGGTCCTTGGTAAAATGAAATTTCCAGTCCCCGTTCAGGGATAGAAAACGCTTTGAAGCTTCTCGTGCCGAAAGCGAATCGGATTCAAAACCAAAAAACGTAGCCCTAGGGGGTAATTTGTTTTCTTCAAAAATGGTATGGTTAAAATGATTTTCCTGCTCTGGAACAGGTAGCAAAGGGATGCTGTTACAACTGGCAAATACTGCGAAAAGCAGGATATAAAGGATGTGTTTTAAGCTCATTGGTATGGGTATGCTACAATGTACAAAATTCCCAATGTAGTGCATGGTATCGTTTCCGGAATTTCTACCAAACGCTTCATCAAATCCAGTTGGGTTACGAACGGTGCTGTTTACACTATGTATGACACCATCAGCATAGCATTTTCTAGTAATGGTTTTGGCTTTGTTGATGGCGGTGGATTGTTTGCTGTGTATTGAAGCCATAGGTGGTAACATTTTTAATAAAATGGTCGTTTCCTAACTGCTTCCCTTCACGTATCCATGCTTTTGCACACAATTAACCTACATTGACAACATATTGTAGGAATTTACCTATAAAAATAGGATTTTAGGGAGCTATAAAAGACACCGCTTACCCTAAAACAATACAAACAATGAACGAATTCTCTCAACGCAGAGTAAGACTTGTATTTATACTTTCCCTTTTAACAACGGTCATTTCGGGGCTTTGGTTTCTTTTAGCAAGAGGCTTAGAAATGCACGAATTAAGCATATACATTTTAGCTACAGTACCCTTATTTATAACGGCTGCTATCATCTCTAAAGCAGGGAGTCTTACGCTGGCGCGTTTTATTTACCTCATAGCTTTTAATGTTAGTGTTGCCATCACTGCTTCTTTTATAGGAAG
>CAYGUY010000119.1:0-1063 GCA_964353165.1 uncultured Maribacter sp. | reverse complement strand
GGGCTTTCTCATATTCTAGGAGATACCAATCCTAGACCAGACCAAGAGGAGAATATAGAGGCATTAAACTACTCGGGTAAAATATTACTGAACTTACTAAACAATGTATTGGATTTTAGTAAGATGGAAACCAGCGGTGTAGATCTTGACCCCATTCCAACAGATATTATGACGGCCGTAAAGCAGATAAAAAAGATACATGAACCCGGTTGTTTAAGCAAAGGCATACTTTTTAACTTAGAGGTCGATGAAAAACTGCCAAACATGTCGCTAGATATTGTTCGTTTTAATCAGGTGTTAAATAATCTCGTGTCCAATGCTATAAAATTTACCAAAAAAGGAAGTGTAACCCTAAAAATTACTAGACAAGAGCACCCCGATGGAAAGCTAAGAATGCGTACCGAAATTATAGATACAGGAATAGGTATTACCAGGGAGCAGCAAGAGAAAATATGGCAGCCTTTTGCCCAAGCCTCTATTAGTATAAATCGTTTATACGGTGGTACCGGTCTTGGGCTACCCATCGTAAAAAGTGTGGTAGAAGCTATGGATTCTACGGTACAAATAGAAAGTGAATTAGAAAAAGGGAGTCGTTTTTATTTTGACGTAGAAGTAAAGGCTATTTCTAAAGAAAAGTTAAAACAAGCTAGTGGCAAAAAACGGCGTAACCTAGAAGGCAGAAGAATACTATTGGTAGAAGACAACAAAATAAACGTCATGGTTGGCAAGCAGATATTGGAAAAGGCCAACCTGGTGGTAGATGTAGCTTTTGACGGTCTCATGGCGGTAAACATGGTCAAAGAAAATGACTACTGCGCCGTTCTTATGGATATTCAAATGCCTATAATGGATGGGTATACCTCTTCTATGGAGATACGAAAATTTAATACTACCTTACCTATTTTGGCCCTATCTGCATCTGTGTTTCTAGAAGTGAAAAGCAAGATAGAAAAAAGCGGTATGAATGGCTTTATTTTTAAACCTTTTGATCCAGAAGACCTCTATAACAGAATTGAAGAAGTCATAGATATGCCAATAGCCTCCTAATTATAAAACAGAACAT
>CAYGUY010000118.1:0-8063 GCA_964353165.1 uncultured Maribacter sp. | reverse complement strand
TTACCGGTCTGTCAGTAGCATCGGGAATTTTCATACTCGTTATTTTATTGGGTTTCGGTCAAGGCATGCAAAATGGAGTTGCAGCCGAGTTCAAAGAAGATGCGGCAACCAGTCTTTGGGTTTGGCCAAGGCGAACTACCGTCGAATACAAAGGTCTTAACCCCGGCAGGCAAATACAGTTAAGGAACGATAATTTTGAGGCCATTACGACCGCTTTGGAAGATGATTTTGAAAAAGCATCCATCCTTTATTTTCCCAGAGATGTAGAGGTGGTATATAAAAACGATTTACTGGTTTATGAGGTAGCAGGAACAAATGGTGATTTACAGACCATCGAGAACGAATATCTCTCAGAGGGTAGGTACATAAATGAAACAGATGTAAGGGAAAATTCTAAAGTGGTCGTGATAAGCAATAAAATAAAAAGCGATGTTTTTGGTGAATTGGATACACCGATCGGTGAATATTTAACGATATCGGGTGCAGGGTTTAAAATTGTTGGTGTATTCGGCGAATACGGTAAAAATGAGGATGAGGAAGAGCGTATGTTCATTCCCATTACTACCGCACAGTTGAGCTTTAACGGGGGGGATAAGATCAATAACATGAACTTTATGCTCCCTGAACTGGATTCTTTTGATGAAATGGTCACTGAAAATACCGCCTTTACGGAACAGCTTACCAGTTATTTAAAAAAAAAGCATAACGTAGCCCCAGAGGATGATAGGGCCATTCGGATATGGAATCCTTTACAAGAGGCAAAACGGTATTACTCGCTAATGGGTGGGATAAAATTATTTTTTTGGGTAGTTGGTTTCTTTACCATTATTGCAGGTGTAGTAAGTGTGAGTAATATTATGCTTATCGTGGTAAAGGAAAGAACACGCGAAATTGGGATTAGAAAAGCATTGGGTGCAAAACCAATTTCTATCATAGGTATGATCATGCATGAGGCCATATTCGTAACGGCGATTTCTGGTTTTACAGGTCTTATTTTTAGCATGGGGCTTTTGGAATTAGTGGGTCCCCACGTGGAGGTTGACTATGTGTTAAATCCATCGGTAAATTTTAGTGTTGCTTTTACCACGGTGGTTTTACTTGTAGTCGCCGGTAGTATTGCTGGTTTTTTTCCCGCTTGGAAAGCCGTAAGAGTACAGGTGATAGAGGCGTTAAGAGATGAATAGTCCTAATTTGGTACAGTTAATACCATCTGTAAAAATTTAAAAAAAGAGCATGTTTAGCAAAGATCGTTGGAAAGAAATTTTGGAAGTACTTTCTAGTAATATGCTAAGAACCGTTGCTACTGCTTTTGGTGTAGGTTGGGGCATTTTTATTTTAATAGTATTGCTTGCCGCTGGGCAAGGACTGGAAAATGGCATTAGGCAAGATTTTAACGGTGTAGCCACCAATACTATGTTTATGTGGACCCAAACCACCACAATGGCTTTTCAAGGATTGCCAGAAGGAAGAAACTTTAATTTTAAATTAACCGATGTCGAGCTTCTGAAAAGAGAAATCCCGGAATTACGAATAGTCTCGCCAAGAAACAGTATGAGGTTAGGCGAAGGCGATAACGTAATCCATGGTATGGAAAGTGGTAGGTACCGTGTTTTCGGTGACTATCCTGAAATTATAGAACAAAACCCCGTCTACGTGGCTAACGGAAGATTTTTTAATTACAAGGACATTGCCGAAAAAAGAAAGGTCGTAGTTATTGGAGATGGTATCCGTGATGATCTTTATGAAGACGATGAGGAATTTCTAGGTACGTACATTAAAATAAACGGTATAAATTTTATGGTCGTTGGCACATACAAGGAAAAGACAAGCGATGGTGGAGGTCAAAATAGCGAAAGGGAAATTTTTATGCCATTTACTACATTTTCACAAGCCTATAATAAGTCTGACAATGTAGGTTGGATGGCAATCACCGCGGAAAATGGCAGTTCTATTAGTCAGTTGAGTGAAAAAATCGTTCAAACGGTAAAGAGAAGTAGAAAGATACACCCAGACGATAAACGCGCCATTGGTTTCTTTGATTTGTTTGCCCAATTTAATAGGGTCGAGAGTTTGTTCGGTGCCCTTCGTTTTGTAGCATATTTTGTGGGGATTTTAGTGTTGATCTCAGGTATTATTGGGGTAAGTAATATTATGTTGATTGTTATTAAGGAGCGCACAAAGGAAATTGGTATTCGCAGGGCTTTGGGAGAAGATCCTTGGTCCATTAAACTTCAGATATTAATGGAGTCTGTTTTTTTAACGATTATTTCTGGTATGGTAGGGATTGTGTTCGGTGCTCTAGCTATCTATGGCATTAATTTGTTGTTAGAATCTGTGGGTCCGGTAGATATGTTTTTAAACCCCAGTGTAAGCTTGGGCGTGGTTATAGGGGCTTTGTTCATTTTAGTCGTTTCTGGTCTTTTAGCTGGTTTTATTCCGGCTCAGAGCGCGATAAAAGTTCGCCCAATAGAAGCATTAAGAACAGAGTGATTAATAGTAACTCGTTGTAATGAAAAAGAAATTAAATTAATACTTGGAATTCTGGTAGTCGTTGCGTTCGTACTAGTTGGACTTTCCTGTAATCATCGATCATAAAGAATTAAAATCAACCTAAAAATGAAGAAATCGGTAACTAGAATTGTTTTATTACTCATAGTAGTATGTTTTGGAGGAGCTATGTATTATCTCTATCAAAAAAACTCAGAAGATCCTGTGGTATACGAAACCGAGCAACCTTCAACTCAGACAATTGTAAATAAAACAGTTGCTACGGGCAGTATTCTGCCCTTGGAAGAGGTTTTGATCAAACCCAATATCTCTGGCGTGATCGAAGAAGTATTTGTAGAAGGTGGCGATTATGTTAAATCAGGTGACCTCTTGGTAAAAATAAAAGTAGTTCCAAATTTAAATGCACTTATTGATGCTCGAAATCAAATAGAGAATGCCAAGATTAATCTTGACGATCAAAAACGGAATTATGACAGGCAATTAACTATATTTAACAAAGGAGTAATTTCCCAAGCCGACCTAGATCGCGCTCAAGTATCGTATGATCAGGCCAAGCAGTCGTATAGGGCGGCCAATAAGCGTTTTGAAATTGTAAACACAGGTACGACCAAAGGTTTTGGAAATGCAGCTAACACTCAGATTAGGGCTACAGTAAGTGGCATGGTATTAGAGGTTCCTGTAGAGGTTGGTAATCAAGTCATAGAGGCCAACAACTTTAATGAAGGTACTACCATAGCAGCCATTGCCGATGTTGAAAAAATGATTTTTGAAGGTAAGGTAGACGAATCCGAGGTAGGAAAAATAACAGAGAACTTACCCTTGCAAATTACGGTTGGAGCTTTGGAAAACGTTACTTTTGATGCAATCCTCGATTATATCGCCCCCAAGGGAAAGGAAGAAAACGGAGCCATACAGTTTGAAATCAAAGGGACATTAAAAAAACAAGATTCTGTATTTATAAGAGCAGGGCTAAGTGCTAATGCCTCTATAATTTTAGCTAAAGCCGATAGTGTTCTGGCCGTAAAAGAAGCTTTGATCCAGTTTGATGATAAAACTAAAAAACCGTTTGTTGAAATTGCCGTAGGAGATCAAGAATTTGAACGCCGAGATGTTGAACTGGGCATTAGTGACGGTATATACGTAGAAATTAAATCTGGTATTGGCGAAGGGGAAAAAATCAAGGTATGGAACGAGGTAAAACCGGACGAATTTGCACAAAACTAAAATAATTAAATATTTCGAAGCTTTTCTTGTAACATTATTTCAAGTTTGATGTCCTATTGATGGACGTCTTTTTAATTAGCTTCCAAACCACAAAGAGAACCAGCATGATAGAAATCAAAGATCTTCACAAATCTTATAAAATGGGCAGTAATTCGTTACATGTCCTGAAGGGAATAAATTTTTCCGTAGAAGAAGGGGAACTAGTAGCCATTATGGGCTCTTCGGGTTCAGGAAAATCTACGCTACTTAACATCTTAGGCATGTTGGACGAATTGGATGAAGGAAGCTATACCTTGGATAATGTTCCGATTAAAGATTTGAACGAGACCAAGGCTGCCCAATATCGAAATAAATTTTTGGGCTTTATTTTCCAATCATTCAATTTAATCAATTATAAAAGTGCTTTGGAGAACGTGGCTTTACCCCTATATTACCAGCGCGTACCAAGAAAAGAGCGTCAAGAAAAAGCACTTAAGTATCTGGAACAAGTTGGGTTAAAGGAATGGGCTACACACTTGCCAAGTGAACTTTCCGGGGGTCAAAAACAGCGTGTAGCGATTGCAAGGGCTATGGCCGCAGAACCAAAAGTGCTTTTAGCGGATGAGCCAACGGGTGCTTTGGATAGCACAACGTCTTATGAGGTAATGGATTTGATACAGAAGATTAACGATGCCGGAAATACGATACTTGTAGTTACGCACGAGGAAGATATTGCCCAGATGTGCAAACGAATCGTACATTTAAAGGATGGCGTAATCGTAGAGGATAAAAAAGTTGAACAGGTAAGAGCCTCCCAGTATGTTTAGTGTTGACACTTGGAAAGAAATATTAAAAACCATACAGAAGAATAAGCTTCGTACCTTTCTTACAGGGTTTACTGTCGCATTGGGGATTTTTATTTATGTCACCTTATATGGCATGGGTAATGGACTCAATAACACCTTTATGAAGTTTTTTGGTGACGATGCCACAAATATTTTCAGAATTTATCCTTCTCAGACTACCATTCCTTTTGGAGGTTATAAAGCGAAACGTCAAATAGAGTTCAAGAACAGTGATTTGGACGATATTGCCAAGGAATTTGCTCCACTTATGGAATACATAACACCTCAAATACAGCGAAGTGCTTTCGTAACCTTTAAGGATAAATCCGATAACTACACTACTCGCGGTATTGCCCCGGGAATGCAGTTTGCGGAGAAGACGATAATGATGAAAGGTCGCTATATCAATTCAAAAGATGTAAGGGAAAAAACCAAGTACGCTGTCATTGGTAGAATGGTAGAGAAAGACTTATTTCAAGGCGTTGAATCTCTAGGGGAGTATATAGACATAGGAGGTAGTGCTTTTAAGGTTATAGGTGTATTCCAGGACGATGGAGGGGATAATGAGGAAAGATATGTTTATTTGCCGTTCACCACACGGCAGCTTATCGAAGGGAATAACGATAAAGTAAACCAGATTACGCTTGCCTTTAATGAAGCTATAGGCTACTCAGGGGCTATGAAATTTCAGCGAAGTCTTAATGAATTCATACGTAAAAAGAAGGTGATAAGTCCTAATGACCCAAGAGGTATCTATATAGAAAACGTTGCCGACAATCTTAAACAGAACCAACAATTTGCCAGCGTTCTAAAGATTATTATTTCCGGTATTGCCTTTGCAGTAATTATTTCTGGGATTTTGGGTATCAGTAATATCATGGTTTTTGTAGTTAAAGAACGTACGAAGGAAATAGGTATTCGCAAGGCTATGGGAGCTACACCTAGAATTATAATAAGCACTATTTTGCTGGAATCGATCTTTATCACCGCCATTTTCGGGTTTATCGGGATGGTGCTGGGAATAGTAACCTTAAATTCCATTGGAGGCAAAGTATTGGAGGACGATTATTTCATTACTAATCCGGCAATTAATTCTGGAACTGCCATTTTCGTGACCATTTTATTAATTATTGCCGGAGCTCTAGCGGCGTATGTCCCTGCAAAAAGGGCGGCAAGAATAAAGCCTATTGTGGCATTAAGAGACGAATAATATGAGACAGTTATTTGATTCGGATACATGGCGGGAAATTTTTCAATCTATTGGAAAGAATAAGTTACGAACTTTTCTTACCATGTTGGGCGTATTTATTGGTATCTATATCTATATAGCATTATCAGGTGCATCCAAGGGCTTGGATAATGGTTTTGAAAAGGAGTTTGAGACCGTTGCGCGTAATAGTATGTTCATTTGGGCCCAGAGCACCAGTATGCCATACGCAGGTTTTAAGACCGGTCGTAGAATTCAGTTGAAATTACAGGACGCTGAAGTACTGCGAAGGCAGATTCCAGAAATTGAAACGCTTGCGCCACGAAACGTAAGTGGAGTTTTTGGTTCAAGCCCTGGGGTAATAACTAGAGGAATTAAATCGGGAAATTATTCTGTTTTTGGTGATTTTCCAGAGTTCACTAAAATTGCGACTAAGAAGATTTATGACGGTGGTCGTTTTATTAATGACGAGGATATAGAGAAAGAGCGTAAAGTATGTGTTATCGGTGAGCGGACCCAAAAGGAGCTTTTTGACGAGGACGAAAATCCTATTGGAGGATATTTGGAGATAGAGGACGTTAGTTTTCAGGTCGTGGGGGTACATAAATTCGCTGGTGGCGGACCTTTCGATAATGATAGCGATATTTTTATTCCCTTCACTACGTATCGAAAAATTTATAATACTGGCGATAATGTAGCTTGGTTTACCGTTGCTGCCTATGATAATGCAGACGTAATAAAAGTGGAGCAGGATATTAAAGCGAATTTACGTCGAATACATAAGGTAGATCCAGAAGATGAGAAGGCTATCGGATCATTTAATTTGGGCGAGGTCTTCAAAAAGATTTTTGGGTTCTCCAATGGCCTTACCTTTCTTTCATTGATAGTAGGTATTGCAACCATTTTAGCAGGAGTTATTGGTATTGGGAATATACTTCTTATTTCAGTAAAGGAACGTACCAAGGAGTTGGGGGTGCGTCGTGCACTTGGCGCAACGCCGGCAGAAGTGCGTAACCAAATTTTGATAGAGTCGTTATTTTTAACCTTGTTAGCGGGTATAATAGGAATCATAATGGGCGCATTGACCTTAAAAGGAATAGATGTAATGACGCAAAATGTAGATTTGCCGTATACAAATCCAACCGTGCCTGTTCCTTATGTTATCGGCTCGTTATTGTTGATGGTAATTTTAGGAGTGCTTATAGGATTAATACCTGCGCAAAGAGCAGTGAGCATTAAGCCTATAGATGCGCTGCGCGAAGAATAATAAACTAAACCAATACATATAAATACACACAAGAAAATGAACAAAATTGTAAAATACATACTCATTGGAGTTTTGGTGCTGGGAGCTTTATGGGCAGCCTTATTCTTTATCAAAAGCAATAGTAAATCTGCTATCACTTACGAAACTCAGCAGCCTTTCATCACTAATATAGAGAAGAAAACGGTAGCTACAGGTAAAGTTATACCACAGGATGAAGTAGAAATAAAGCCTCAGATATCGGGAATTATAGATAAAATACTATTGGAAGAAGGCGTAAAGGTAAACGCGGGGGATTTAATAGCTATAATAAAGGTAGTTCCCAACGAACAAGCCTTGTATCAGGCACAAGGTAGGGTGCGGAACGCAGAGCTGTCGTTGAACAATGCCAAGATTGAATATGAAAGAAGCAAAACCTTATATGATAAAGGGGTAGTTTCCAATCAAGACTTCATCAACCAAAAGTTGGCCTTTGAGCAAGGAGAGCAGGAACTTAAAAATGCCAATGCTGATTACCAAATCATACGTAGAGGTTCTATAGGCGGTTCAACTGCGGCCAATACGGATATCAGGGCTACAGTATCAGGAACGCTATTGGAGATACCGGTAAAGGAAGGTGATCAGGTGATTCAGGCAAATAATTTTAATGACGGCACAACGATTGCTACCATTGCGGATTTAAGCAAAATGATTTTTGAAGGTAAAGTTGATGAAGGCGAAGTGGGTAAATTGGAAGTAGGAACGCCCTTAAAAATTACCTTAGGAGCCTTAGAAGGCACCGAGTTGGATGCCAAGCTAAAGTTTATAGCACCAAAGGGTATTGAGGAAACGGGAGCAGTTCAGTTTAAGATAGAAGGTGATGTAGAGGTTAGTGATGATGTGTTTATTAGGGCTGGGTACAGTGCAAATGCCTCAATTGTGTTGGAAAAGAAGGAAAACGTTCTTGTTATACCAGAAGCTTTGTTACAGTTTGACAAGACTACCAATAAACCTTACGTGGAGCTCGCCGTTGGTGCAGAAGCCGACCAAAAATTTG
>CAYGUY010000117.1:5025-8221 GCA_964353165.1 uncultured Maribacter sp. | reverse complement strand
AGGCGCAACCAAAATAGACCCTTTGATGCAAATCACTAAAAAGAAAGTGCGCTTTCTGGTTTTACCAGGGGTCATAGTAACATGGCCTTTTTTTATCGGGAAATTGTTCAAATCTAAAACGCAGAAATTATGACTTCCGGATTACGAAAAGCACATCGCTATATTTGGCTGATTTTGTTCATAGCCATTCCTGTTATGATTGTTTTTGCCACCAAGGACCTGAAATTTGCAGATAGGGATTCATCGCAATCTGTGAATACAGAATTTACCAAGAAAAATGCAAAAGCGGATTTTGAAAATGAGCTTATTAAAGTTGCTTTTTATCCGAATAGTATCGAACTGATTTTAAAACAGCCTTTGAAAAATGCTTCTTCAACGGTTTATGCAGTTGATAACAAAGACGTGAAAACGGCCATAGGGCAGTTGACCACTTCAGGAAAATACCAGTTCAATGTGGCGGAAATTCCTAAAAACATTGTGATACGAGACGAGATAAAAGATCTATTAATCACTAAAACGGACTTTTAATGGGACATGCATACGAGCTAGTTCTTTGGAACAAATACAAAAAATCGTACGATAAAATAATTGTACTCGGTATGGTGATATACCTAGTGGTGTTCGCCGTAATGACCTTTGTCTTCAATTCGGAAACCACGTTAGAAACCCTCATATTACGTGCCTTTGGCTCATTGGCTATTATCATGTTACACATCATACTGGTCATTGGGCCATTGTGCAGATTAGATAGCAGGTTCTTACCCATACTCTATAATAGAAGGCACTTGGGTGTAAGTATGTTTATTGCCGCGCTTGTCCATGGTGTTTTCGCGATTATTCAATTCCACACTTTAGGAAACGTGAATCCCATTTATTCGGTATTCACCTCTAATATGGATTATGGGTCGCTCACCAATTTCCCTTTTCAGGTATTGGGCTTTTTAGCCTTGCTCATTCTTTTCGCGATGGCTGCCACAAGCCACGATTTCTTTTTGGGCAACCTATCCGCAAAGGTTTGGAAAAGACTGCACATGATGGTCTATGTGGCCTATGCGCTGATTATAGCGCATGTGTTTCTGGGCGCATTTCAGCAGGAAACATCCCCATTCACTATCGGAATTTTGATTTTAGGTTTTGTGGTCGTGGCGGCATTGCATCTGGCAACTGCATTCAAAGAACGAAGGGTAGACAACGCTAAAACTGTTGAAGATGATGGTTGGTTAGAAGTTTGTACCGTTTCAGAAATCGAGGAGGATAGGGCAAAAATTTTTACCGTTGGCAATGAGCGTGTCGCCATTTTTAAATATGAAGGAAAGTTGTCGGCAATAAACAATGTGTGCAAACACCAAGGCGGCCCTCTGGGAGAAGGAAAAATAATCGATGGCTGCGTGACCTGCCCTTGGCATGGCTATCAATACCTGCCACACAATGGCCAATCGCCACCGCCTTTTACCGAAAAAGTAGCGACCTATCGACTAAAGATGGTAAATGAAACGGTATATATAAATCCGGAAGCATTTGAGGAAGGAACCGAGGTAGAACCCTGTAAATATTAGCCATGAAGAAGAATGACGAGTTTTACGTTTCATATATAGCGCGTAGTTTAGGCGCGAACACTAAGCGTGCACTCAAGAAATTTGTTTTTGTCGCGATACTTTTTGTGGTGGGTGCCGCATTGGTATTTGCCCTATCTCAAAAACGGTTCAAGAACAGCACTTTTGAGTTGTCATCGGACACAAAGATTACAGGTGTATTTCATGAGAGTCCGTATCCTATGCTTCGCGTACAGCTTGCGGACAATACCTTTAAAAATGTACTTTTATTAGGATTCGGAAAGTTAAGCGTCAATCCGTATTTACAGAAACTACGGTCGGAGGTTACCGATTTAGAGGGGAAAAAACTATCCATCGAAGGAAATCTCATCTATTATAACGGCAAGACGCTTATTCAAATTACCGACGAAGAGAAGGTTACTTTGATAGCGGATACTTCCTTTGAAATCCCCAAAAACAAAGGGGTAAGCGAGATGACCCTACGGGGCGAGGTCATAGACCCCAAGTGTTATTTCGGTGTTATGAAACCCGGTAAGGGCAAGATTCATCGCAGCTGCGCCGTACTCTGCATTTCAGGAGGAATGCCGCCTGTTTTAGCTACCACGGATGAAAATAATTTATCGAAATATTATTTGTTGACCGATACTCAAGGAAATCCCATTAATAAAGACATTCTACCTTTTGTAGGCAAACCTTCAGAAATTAAAGGGTTCGTTGAAAAAAATGAGGATTGGTACACCTTAAAAATAGACACTCGCAATATTAAATTGTTAAATCAACCATCCACCATCTATTAAGTTGGTAGGATAATTTAAGATTATCATTATCAAATAAATTTCTAGTATGTTTTTAAAATATGAAAATAAATTCGATAAAGGAAGTTTCCATATAGCTGATTTCTGCTGTAAGGACTCCTTGCCACTGCTCAAGGAAAAAGGATATTATAAGATTATTTGGGCCGCTGATAATGACGTGGATTTAACTATTGATGGGTACCAACTTATTCTGAACAAAGGGCAGCTACTTTTTTGCACTCCATCTGATGGTGTTGCAATGAAAATTGGTCAGACGGGTTGTATTTCATATGTATTCAATCGGGAATTTTACTGTATTAGAGACCACGACCATGAGGTTTCCTGTTACGGCCTATTATTTTACGGCTCTAACCAACCGAAAGTAATTTCATTGACCCAAAAGGATGTGAACAGCTATAAAAATATGTACGAAATCTTGATAGAGGAGTTTGATACCAAGGACCATGTACAAGGAGAAATGCTTCGGGTGGTATTAAAACGCATGTTGATTAAATCGACACGGTTGGCGCGAAATATGATGCCAGATCCAAAATTACCGGATTTTAAAGTGGACTTGATACGTCGCTTTAACGTATTGGTCGATGATAATTTTAAAGAAAAGCACCAGGTATCCGAATATGCCGAAATGTTGAACAAATCCCCAAAAACATTGTCCAGTCTTTTTAAAAAATATAGCAACAAAACAGCGCTCACTTTTATCAATGAACGTATTCTTTTAGAAGCCAAACGGTTACTGTTGTATTCGGACAAAACAGCGGAACAGATAGCGTATGAATTGGGATATAAAGAATCAGGCCATTTTTCAAAATTCTTTAAAAAACAAGAAGG
>CAYGUY010000117.1:0-4925 GCA_964353165.1 uncultured Maribacter sp. | reverse complement strand
AATTAACGATATAAAGTATAATTTAATTCAGTTTCACTTTCATGAAGCATCTGAACATACTATAAACGGAGTACGCTATCCTTTAGAAATGCATTTGGTACATGTTAGCGATGTGAACAAAATTGTCGTTCTTGGGATTATGGCCACCGAAGGAGCGAGTAGTAAACCCTTCGCCTTTTTAGAAAAATATTTACCCATTCAAACGGGCGAGACCAAAGAAATCAATACAGATTTTAATCTGAGCATGAATTTACCGGAGAACAAAAGTTACTATACCTATGAAGGTTCGTTAACAACCCCACCTTGCACGCAGAGCGTAAGTTGGTTAGTATTCAAAAATCCGATTACGATTTCTAAAGAACAAGTCAACCAATTAAAGGCATTGATGCCCATGAACAATTATAGGACCGAACAAGCATTGAACGATAGAAAGGTAAAAGCATATTCAAGCCAATAGGTATTTCCAAGTAGTTCGGCAGATAATAATAAACTAGTACACCATAATGAGTATAACAGCAGTAACGATTAACCACTTAAACCAACTGAAAGCGTTGGCAGAAAACCTGACGGATGACCAACTGTCAAGCAATTTAAAGGTCTTGAACGATGCTTCAATAGGAGCGCATGTCAGACATATTCTGGAGTTCTACCTGTGTCTGTTTGAATGTGACCCTGCTACATATTTGAACTATGATAATCGAAAAAGGGATAGAACTATAGAAGTATGTACTGAAAAGTGTGTATCGATTATTGAACGTTTGTTGGAAGAAATACAGAAACACCAAAAAGATTTTGAGATAACCCTTTCTGCCGATTACGGTACCGGTGAAGCAAATCAAGAAGTTTTGGTACGGACCACATTCGTTAGGGAGCTTTTGTACAATATCGAACACCTGGTACATCATTTGGCCATTATTAAGATAGGTATAAAATCTCTGGAATCTACCGTTGTCATACCAGATGATTTAGGAGTAGCGGCATCAACGATACGAAATAGAAAGTTATGTGTACAGTAAGTTATGTTCCATTGGATAAAGGCTATGTGCTTACCTCGAACAGAGATGAGGACCCCATGCGCCAGACCAAACTGCCCAACAAAATTCGATTAAAAAATGGCACGACCATTTATAGTCCAATCGATGTTTTGAAAGGCGGTACTTGGATTGCCACAGACGAGGAGGGAAAAACAGCCTGTTTGCTCAATGGAGGGTTCGTGAAACACAAACCGAAACCAATGTACAGAAAAAGCAGAGGCCAGTTTGTTCTAGATGCCTTTGAAGCTACCGATTTTAAAAGTTATGTGCTATCTGTTTTTTTAGAGAACATAGAACCTTTTACACTCCTATTGATAGAACCCGACGATATTCAAGTGCTGGTCTGGGATGGCGCTAAAAAACATATTAGTCAACTGCCCGCTAACGCACCATACTTGTGGTCATCATCAACTTTATATAATGCCAAGGAACACGCAAAAAAAGAAGCTTATTTTCTGGAAGAAATAAGTATAAACGAAAACCCTATAAATCAAATACTTCAAATACACGGCAAGGACGAAAAAACACCTTTTATATTGAAACATTCGATGCTACGGACCGTAAGCATTACCCAAGTAATTTTTAATGAAGGGCAATCAAGCCTGAATTATGTTTTAAAAGACAATACCAATGAAATATCTAATTCTCTTTCTCTCCTTTGCCATTAGTGGAAGCTCACTTTCGGCCCAAGACCAAGAGCCAAAATTGAATTTAGAAGATGGCATCGCCATAAAAGGATACGATGTAGTCAGCTATTTTAATGGCGAACCAACAGAAGGTAAAGCCAACCTTAAAACGCAATATAAAGGAGCAACATACCAATTTCAAAATGAACGTAATCTGAAAGCGTTCAATGAGAACCCACAGAAATACATGCCGACATTCGGGGGGTATTGCGCCTATGCCATGGGAGCAAGGGGAGAATTGGTGGATATAGACCCGGAAACCTATAAAATCATAGACGATAAGCTTTACCTCTTTTACAACGCCTATTTCAACAACACCTTGAAAAAGTGGAATAAGGATGAAGCGAATCTTTTAAAAAAAGCAATCAATAACTGGAATAAAAACTATTAAAAATGGAAAACAAAAAAACCTATTATCTGGAAAGAGTCGCTGCGTTCATTGCCGCCATTATTCTAATACAAACTCTCTATTTCAAATTTACCGCCCACCCTGACAGCGTACATATTTTTACCGAAATAGGAGGAGAACCCTATCTGAGAATCGGTTCTGGTGTTGTAGAGCTCATTATCGCCCTGCTGCTGCTTTTTAGAAAAACGTCCCATTGGGGGGCTTTTTTAGGGTTAGGGGTCATGGTTGGTGCAATTGGGCAACATCTTTTGGTCTTGGGCATTGTGGTTAATAATGATGGCGGGACTCTATTCACCTTAGCAATAACCACATTTATTTGCTGCCTTGTAGTTCTGTATCTCAAAAAAGCCGAAATAACGAAGTTGATAAAAAAAGTAAGAAGTTGAACATGCGCTCATTGAAAACCCAATCTTGGTATATTCGGCTCACTCATTTGGAGTACTGGCCTAGTTGGGTTTTTTATATTCCAGTTTGGATTCAGCACGTTTGGCTCGCCGTAAAAACCAAAAACCTATTCTTCTTTTTAAGTACGAACCCTGCAATCGATGGTTTTATTCTTAGTGATTCAAAGTATAAGACCCTAAAACTCGTGCCCGATGCCTACAAGCCAAAGATGTTGTTCATTACAAACAAAACATCTGTTGTTGAGGTGTTAGAAAACATGAAGGATAGAAGCATTGATTTCCCGATTATACTGAAGCCCGATATTGGTTTCAGGGGATTAAAAGTAGCAAAAATTGTGGATGTGCATATGCTCGAAAATGCTATGGGTGATTTGCGCGTAAACCATATCATTCAAGAGTATGTTGACGATGCTTTGGAAGTAGGAATATTTTATTACCGATATCCGAATGAGAGTAAAGGTCATATTCCCTCTATTACCGTAAAATCATTTCTAAAAATTACTGGGGATGGTAAACATACGTTCGTTGAATTGGTCGAGCAAAATCCTCGGGCCATTTTACAAAAAGAGAAGCTGAGCCAGAGATTTAGCGAAAGATGGAACACTATTATTTCGGATGGGGAAGCGATTACCTTGGAAGAAATCGGCAATCATAACAGGGGAACCAAATTTATCAACGGCAATGATTTGGTCGATAATGCCTTACTGAGTGTATTCGATGATTTAAGCCATTCTATGCAGGACTTTTACTTTGGTCGTTTTGATATAAAAGTAGCATCGATTGAAGCCTTAAAAAGAGGCGACAGCTATAAAATTCTTGAGGTAAACGGAGTTGGAGGAGAACCGACCCATATCTATGACTCCGATACAAGCATTCTACAAGCCTGGAAAGACTTATGTTTTACGTGGCGCGTAGCCGCGAAAATAGCCGCGATAAATTTTGAGAAAGGTTTTGAAAAACCCACCTATCAAAAGGCCAAAACAAAATGGAAGTTATACACTTCGTATAAAACAAAGCTTTATTCTTAAGCAAGTTTTAGAAAAGTTGAAATAGTATAGAAACCCCTGTAATTCGCAATAGCATATGAATTTGATAACCTATTTTTTTCTTGGACTTATAGCAGCAATATTAGGTGCCTTACCCTTAGGAACTACAAATGTTGCCGTAATTAATACCACCATTAAAGAAAGCTTGAAAAATGCAATGAAAATTGTCTTTACGGCTGCCATAGCGGAATTGGTTTTGATTTTAGTAGCCCTTAATTTCAATACTCAAATCGAACTTATTATTGACAGGAACCCATGGATTCAATATACTATTGTAGTTGTTTTATTAGTCGTAGGAATCATATTTGTAAAAGGAAGAAAGGAATGTGTTAAAGATGTAAATGAAGAATGCATCTACATTAAAAAAAGAAGATTCCCTGTTCCAAAACAACTTTTAGGGTTCATATTAGGTTTGATTAATCCGTCCGTTCTGGTTTTTTGGATATTGGTAATTACGTTCTTGGGAAAAAAGATGATTTATCTGAATGTCAATATGGATTTTGCACTTCTCGGTTTATTTTTAGCCGGTGCCTTTTTAGGAAAAATACTTACTCTATATGGATATGGTAGGTTTAGTCATATGCTAAGAGTTAGAGTTAAAAACATCACGACAACTGTCAATAGGGTTGTCGGTATACTACTCATAAGTATTTCAATTTTTCAGGTTACTAAGTTGGTCTACGCTTAATTTTAGGTTTAGGGTTAGTATTAAAATATAGTTATTAATAGGTATTAATAACTATATTTTGCAGACCTTCTTGCGAAGTCCTCCATCAATTTATATTCTCTTTCAAGGTCGGATTTTGATAGATATCGTATTTACGAACATTAACCATTTAGAAGTAGGTGTCTAAACATTATTTGATAATAAAACATCAGAGACTTGAGAGTGTATATATTTTCTCTAAACAATTGTAAAGTCTTAGTGCCATAAAAGGCCATTTCCAGAATGGTTATTTGAAAACTACTTTTCTTTTGGCAAATTGTCCCATTCTTGGTCTCTTTAAATATAATCATAAATAAACCTTTTATGGGACACCTTTGGAGAATTAAAAAGGGCATCCATACGTTCAAAAAAACAAGTTTATTCTTTCACTTTTTGTATTCTATTTTTGGTTCTAATCCTAGTTCCCCGAGAACTTGGAACAAAAAAAATCAATAAATACGGGGGCTGGGCAAACCTGATATTGAAACAGGTAACCGAATAGGTCTCGCTAAGTCTCGAATTTTGAAGGTTTTTGGAGTTTTTTAAAAACACAAAACCCTGATTAACAGGGTTTTGTATAGTTTCAGTCGGGGTGGCAGGATTACAACCATAATCCATAACTATTTATATATCAATTGAT
>CAYGUY010000116.1:6488-8346 GCA_964353165.1 uncultured Maribacter sp. | reverse complement strand
TTTGGGACTATTCCCACAATAAAATTTTGTGCGAGCAACGCTTACAAAAAGCTTATAGTGAGGAGGGTTTTCCAATGACCATTGTACGGCCTTCTTTAACATATGACACGGTAATCCCCGTAGCTATTGGGGGTTTTGACAAGTATAATATTGTTGATCGAATCAAAAAAGGCAAGGAAATCATCATACATGGCGATGGAACTTCGCTATGGACAGTTACACATGCCGATGATTTTGCCAAAGGCTTCGTTGGTTTGTTAGGACTCACCCAGGCCATTGGCCATCCATTTCATATTACCTCCGATGAGGTCTTGACCTGGAATATGATTTACAAGATTTTGGCCGATGCCATTGGAAAAGAGGCCAAGGTAGTCCACATTGCTTCGGATTTTATCTGTACCGTGGCACCATCGTTCAGAGGGTCCCTATTGGCGGATAAGGCTGAAAGTGTACTCTTTGATAACACCAAGATTAAAACCTTTGTACCTGGTTTTAAGGCGACTATTCCGTTTGCTGAAGGTATAAAACGCACCTTGAAATGGCTGGAGGATAACCCTGAAAAACAACTTATTGATGCTGAAACAGAAGCGAATATTGAAGCTATTTTGAAGGCATATAAAAGCTTGGGCTAGTTTCTCGGTACAGAGACGCTAGAAAGGCTAAATCCTTAGATTTAGCTTTTTAATTCTGCTACAAGGAGGCCATAATCATACTGTAAATCTACATGTAGGAGGGTGATTTTCTTTTCCACAAAAAGCAGTTGACGCTCATATAAATTTAGTAAGGTCGTGTTTCTAGTAATGGAGGGTGTAAATGCTTGGAGTTTCTTACAAAAGTAGAGCAGGAGAACCACCTCGGTTTCCTTATTTCCCGAGTAGCGAATGTACTTTTTTACGTTTCTTAGAATTTTTCGAACACTTTTTTTAATATAGAAATAGCTACTCGTGTTTATTGCGGCAAAAGTTTCATCAATTTCGGTTTGTACAGCTTCAATATAACCCGATTCATGGTCGGCCTCAAAAAGTAAATAGGTTAGCAGTTCCTTGTTTTCTTTCTTGAATTTGGAGAGGCGTAAACATAATTCCAGCAGTTCTTCTGGGTTTCTTTGCTGGAGTTCTTTTTTGATCTGGACAACGGTAGCGGCTTTCATGGCTTAAAAATACTTTAAAAGTCATACATGCCAATACGTTTTCTTGCTCAGGTTTTTAGGATCTATTCAATCTCCCACCACTTTGCGTTCATGACCCATGCACTAAGCCATGGCGAATTATAACAATAGTTGCCGGAACGACGGTATTTCACCTTTGTTTGTAGTACTATTTGTCAAGGTCTAACGCAGTATTCTAGTTAGACCCTGACCTTAGTTTTTAAAATACAACGACTAGTGCTCTGCTTCCGCTAGCTTCTTTGTATCTGCATATTGCTGAAAAGCGATGATTTTACCCTCATTGTTAAGTGTCCATAGATGTGCAGCTTGTGCATTATAGCTCTTTCCCGTTTCTTTTACTTTGGCGTCATACCGTAGGGTAGCTAAAACCATATTGTCGCTCATGTTGTGCACCTTAATGTCTTTTAGGTTAAAATGGTCATGGTTGGCACCAAGACGGGCGAAAACACCATTTAAGATAGCATCTGGACCCACATAAGGGTTGCCATCTGCCAAAGAATTACTTTCCGCTTCGTTCCATTCGATATTTGGATCCATGGCGCCTAGAACAGAAGGCATATCACCTGTTGCAAATGCATCATATAAATTGTTGATCACGTCGATGTTTTGATTGTTCATCATATTTATTTTGGTTTATTTGATTCGTATTATTACTCGTGTATTTCATTATTAATAGCCTATTGCTGCCCC
>CAYGUY010000116.1:0-6388 GCA_964353165.1 uncultured Maribacter sp. | reverse complement strand
ATTAAAATCCGGATCTCCCAAATGTTCCGCTCTGTCAGCAAAGGCTCTTCGCATAACCTCCGCTACCAAATGAACATAAGCAGTAGAGTTGAATTCGATAGCTTCTAAATCCGCCAATTCCATAAGGTTCATCATTTCTAGTAACGCGACTCCTCCTGAGCTTGGTGGTGGCATGGAGTAAATGTCATAGCCATTAAAAGTTCCTTTCATTGGTTTTCTTTCAATTGCTGTGTACCGCGCAAGGTCTTTTGTTGTAATAATACCACCGTTCGCTTTCATAAAACGTGCTATTTCTTTCGCTACCCTTCCCTTGTAAAAACCATCTTTACCATGGTCCCGAATTTCGCTCAGGGTCATGGCCAGTTCAGGTTGTTTCCATAATTCTCCAAATGGTGTACCTTCCCCGTTTTCATTTTTGAAATAATCCTGTAAAAATGGAATAGGGGAGTTGGCTTCAAAAAAACTGGCCGATTTATAAAGGGCCCAAGTAAGTGGAAAACCATTACTGGCTAGATCAATCGAAGGTTGTACTAATACCGACCAGGGTAAACTTCCATATTTTTCATGTGCCATATACAGACCCGCTACTGTACCGGGTACCCCAACGGATTTGGCTCCAATATGATTACCGGTCGATTCTGACCCATAAAGGTTTTTCCCTTTTGTAATAGTTCCGGAATCATCAAGAAACATGGTAGGGGATGCCTTTAGCGGCGCTTTCTCCCTAAAGTCGATGGTGGTTGCTACTCCGGATGAATCCATAAATACCAAAAATCCACCTCCTCCAATATTTCCGGCAGAGGGATGCGTGACGGCAAGGGCAAACGCCGTTGCAATGGAAGCATCAATAGCGTTGCCCCCTTTTTTTAGTATATCTATTCCTACTTGTGAGGCTATTTTACTGCTTGAAGCCACCATGCCGTTTCTACCATAAACCTGAGCGTAACTGTTATTTGATTGTAGGAAAACAAGCACTGAGATGATTGAAAATCGTATTATTTTTTTCATAATTTCATTTAGTTTTCGAAGTACATGCAACGAATACGTGCATTGCTTGTTTTACTTTTTTAAGACAGCTTCAATTTGTTTAATATCCCCATCAATAGATGTTGGAATTTCCAATCCTAAAATTTCACATAGTAGCGGGTAGATATGAATGTTTTTTACCGAAGGCATTTCGTAGTCTTTTTTAAATGCTGGACCATTTGCATAAAATATGCCATGCATTTCTTTGTATTTGCTATCATAGCCATGAATACCTATGGTTGACACCTTATTTTTGATAAGTGAAGCTATACTTTTTTGATCTAAAAAATAATAACCAAAATCTGGTACTAACTGGATTGAACCCCAATTTTTATTTTTTGGGCTGTATTCAAAACCTGGGGTGTTGGTAGTTTCATAGACCTTAAAATTGTTTTCTTTTTGTTTTAAATAGTCAAGTACTGTCTTCGTGTCAGTATTTTTTTTCGGGTGAATATTTACGATTGAACCATTGTCTATGGTTAAAAATAGGTCATTATTTTCTATGGATTCTATCGGTATGATCTTGTCGGTGGACTGATTTATCATTCCGTGATCAGAGACAATGATAATGTTTACCGGAAGTCCGGTCTCAGATACTCCTGTGAATAAATCGCCTAAGGTCTTATCTAATTCAGACAAGGCCTTTTTTAATTTCTCCTCATTATCGGTGCCATAGCGGTGTCCTGCCTGATCTAAATCGCCAAAATATAAGGTAATTAACTGAGGCCTGACTTTTTCCTCTAGGTTTAACCACTTTATTGCTTGATCTACACGTACTTCATTTTTAACACTATTGTCAAATTTATAATAGTAGGTTGGTCTTATTCCTTGAATAGCCGCCTCCGTTCCAACGAAGAAATAACTTGCGGTGACCATATCTGCGTTATTCGCGGCTACCCAAATAGGTAAACCGCCATAAAAACTACCATCTTCTGCCATTCCTGGAGTCCTTTTGTTAAAGATGGTATCCTTTTTGTAATCATAAAACACATTCCCTAAAATCCCGTGCTTATCTGGATATAGGCCGGTTGCAATGGTATAATGGTTTGGAAAGGTTTTAGTTGGAAATGAGGGGATTAAAGAGGCTGATCTTGCACCATTTTTGATGAATGAGCTCAAATTAGGGGGATTGTATTTTTCAACATAGTCCCAGCGAAAACCATCAAGTGAGATTAGGATTAAGTAGGGTTTGTTTACAGCAGTTTTTGAGTTCGTTATCGTAGTAGTAATTATTCTTTTATTACATGCAACTAATGATAGGATTACCAGCGTAAAAGCCAAAAGGATGGGAAGTGCTTTCTGTTGTTTCATTTTATAGTTTTGCTGGTGGTAGCAATACATTGCGTTTTGGGTCCCTTTAGGAGACCTGTTTAGTTGAAGATTAATATTATTTGTTGCAGTTAATCAATAAATAATGTTGTCCAAAATCCTATCAAGATTTCGCTCCATCATACCATATTTTTGATCGGCAAAATAAATGTCGTCCATCTCCTTACGTAGGGCTACAAGTTCCATGTGGCTATAGTTAAAGTTTTGTACGGTTCTGTTTATTTTCTCTAGACGCACCTCCTCACTATCTAAAGAAAATTCACTGTAAATCTTGGAGAATGTAGTTGTATCCGTTTTTTGTTTTATAAGGTTTAGTTCCTCTTCACCTTCCACACCATCTGCATTTGCACAAAGCAACAGGATGTAGGTGTGTAGTTCATTTTTGTTCCAATTCGTTTTTTCAGTTTCCATAAGTATCTTATTTTTAGTTTTGTTATACTGGGTTTAGGTAAGCACAATAAAGGTATAATAAATGACAACGATAAGGAGCGTAATAAGTCCCAAGGCCAAATAGCGTAAGGATAGATTTACATATTTGAATTTTAGTGCCGTAATTTTAGAGATGATGAATATTTGTTGTCCTAATTGATCGAATAATTCTTCTTCCTTTAGACTTAGATCATAAAAGGTTTTTGAAAACTCCTTGATAGTTCCATATTTTGAAATCACATCGCCAAAAAAGAATACATTCTTATCGTAGTTTCCTTCGATGCGGGGCATAAAACAACGGATACTGAAGTATATAGATGTTGTCATACATAAAAACCAAGCGCCCAGCAGCACATACAATACTACTTGTGTGGATTCGGCAAGTAATACAGTTTGAATCTGCGGAAAGATAAAATTCAACAGAATACCATAAAATGAAAGAATTAAACCAGCCTTTACCTCAGAAGCTCTTATGAGGCCGAGGATATAATTGATACTACCCCAATAATGATCCACCAATTCTTCCGCATGCCCTTTAGATTCTAACTGTTTAATAAGTTTTTCTTGTAAGGTTAGGATTTTCTCGTTTTCTGGTTTTTCCATGATTCTTTGTTATTTGGATTCGTTTAGACGGTATGGCTTTACTCTAAAACTAACTATTAGCAACGTACAAATTATTCAATAACATTATAAATTGTAATTTCATTTTCTTTGTTTTTCATAGCTACACTTCCTAAGTTCTCACACTTAAAAGCCTCTTTTACTTGCTCATAACAACTCTCACAAATTATAATTTGGTTTTCTTCTGCGGCATCTTGCAGTCTTGCAGCCGTATTCACCGTATCGCCAATAACGGTATAGTCCAATCGCCTTAGTGTTGCCGAGCCAATATTGCCCGAAATCATTTCGCCGCTTTTGATTCCTATGGACACTTTTGGTTTAAAATTATCCTCGCCAGCTACCTTTGGAAAGTTATTTACTTGGTTGCGTATGGCCAAGGCCGCATCTATGGCACGATCTAGGTGGTATTCCCCCCTAAAAACCGCCATAACGGCATCGCCAATAAATTTATCAATAATACCATCCTGCTCCATAATCTCTTTTACCATGGCGTCAAAATAAGTATTCAACATGCCTACGACCATATCGGGTGCGGTGGTTTCGCTTATTTTGGTAAAACCACAAACATCTACGAATATCACCGTGCCTTCTATGCTCTCGTTCGTCATGATCTTGGATTCGTATTCCTGACCGCCCATAAAATTAAGGACGTTCTCATCCACGTACATTTTTAAGATATTATTTTCTTTAATCGCCTTGAGGGTATTTCTGATTTCACTAGCATATTTCAAGGTCTTCTCCATCGTAATGGTTAAATCCTCAAAATTGATCGGCTTGGTAATAAAATCAAATGCCCCGCGGTTCATTGCTACGCGGATATTGTCCATATCGCCATAAGCGGAAACAATGACCGACTTAATTAGTGGCTTTGACTCGTGAAGCCTTGAGAGCAAGGTAAGTCCGTCCATTTCGGGCATGTTAATATCGCTCAGTACAATATCTACCCCTGGATTGGTGTCTAGCTTGTCTAGGGCATCCTGACCGTTTATAGCAAACAGAAATTCGTACTCGTTTTGTCGTATCTGTTTTCTGAATTTTTGTTTGATAAGAACTTCCAAATCCGTCTCATCATCCACTACCATTATTTTTGCCATTACGTTAATTCTTTAAGTTTGTTCTTCAATTCGTTAAAATCTAAGGGTTTGGTCAGAAAATCATCGGCTCCAAGCTGTTTGGAGGTATTCCTATTTTCTTCGTCCCCATAAGCGGTCACCATCATCACAACGGGTGGTGGTGCCACATAGTTCTCTTTAATATTCTTTAAAAGTTCTAGGCCGCTCATCCCCGGCATATTAATATCGGAAAGGATAAGCACCGCTTCTTGTTCCATGCTTTCCATTTTTTCTAAGGCCTCTTCCCCAGAAAATGCGAACACAAAATCGAGCTCCTTTTTTCTAATTTCCTTTCTAAAGCGTTGCTGAAATAACACTTTTACATCTTGTTCGTCATCTACTACTAATATTTTCATACGATTCTATTTTTTATATTATTATACTTTTTTAATTATTTAATATACTTCTGGAAGGGTAATCGTAAACGTGGTTCCCTCGCCTTGCTTGGTATCCAAACGCAGCTCGCCCCCGTGCGTTTTTACGATATCATAGCTAAGGGATAACCCTAGTCCAGTACCCTCACCCGATGGTTTTGTGGTAAAGAAGGGTTGGAATATTTTATCCTTCACTCGGTCTGGAACCCCATTTCCGTTATCACGTATGGCAACTTCAACCGTATTACCGATTCTTTTGGTACTTACCCATACCGTAGGTTTATAATCGCTATCCCCTTTACCTTTCGCTTCTTTATTGCGTTCTATACAGGCATGAAAAGCATTGGTGATCAGGTTAAGTATGACCCTGCCTATGTCTTGTGGAACTATATTTATTTTTCCAATAGTTTCGTCCAGGTCTGTATTTAAGGTTGCGTTAAACGATTTGTCCTTGGCACGCAGGCCGTGATAGGATAGCCTTAAATACTCATCGGCAATGGCGTTTATGTTACTTGGCTCTTTTTCATGGTTCGTGGTTCTACTATGCTGTAACATTCCTTTTACAATGGCGTCTGCACGCCTGCCATGGTGGTTTATTTTTTTCTGATTTTCTTTAATGTCTTTTGAAAGGGCTAAGACTTCCTCGTAATCCCCTTTTTTGATTTCCTCTTCCATTTCATCGATAAGCTCGGTGTTTACCTCAGAAAAATTATTGACAAAGTTCAGCGGATTTTGAATCTCGTGAGCGATACCAGCGGTGAGTTCTCCCAGGGATGCCATCTTTTCCGATTGAATCAATTGGGACTGGGTAGCCTTTAGTTCATCCATCTTGCTATTTAATTGCGCGGTCCTATGGCTTACCCGCTCTTCTAATAAACGATTTTCTTTTTTCAGCCAGCGCGAACGGTAGCTAACAAAAGACCAAACAACGGCACCAAAAATAAATAAGAATAGGAGGTAGGCCCACCAGGTTTGCCACCAAGGGGGATTAATTGTAAAAGACAGCTCATCTGGAACCGACCATGTATTGGTAAACCCTCTAGCAGCTACTTTAAAGGTGTAGTTGCCCGGTTTTAGGTTGTAGTAATTTTTGGTCTTCGTTGTGGTGTCGGCATAGGTCCAATCTTCATCTTCCCCATCAAGAATAAACCTGTAGGTCAATTGGTCCCTATTAAACAAGTCCCCACTGGCATAACTAAAACTTAAACTGTTCTGGTCAAACGGGAGGACAAGGCCTTCCGCAAGACCGTAAGGATAGGTTATGGAGTCCCACTTCATTTTATAGTTGCTAGCGTATGATGTTGTTTTATTGTTTAAAGAATCAATACTGCTATTTTCCTTAAAACCTGGATCTTCATCCATAACGAACAAGTTGGTAATAAAAACGGAACTTTCAAGACTATCGGGTTGTGGTGCAGCATCAAGTACCAATAACTTAAATTCATTTGAAGTGTTCCCTACACCGGTCCAAAACTGTCCATTGTTAAGAAACTTAGC
>CAYGUY010000115.1:0-8635 GCA_964353165.1 uncultured Maribacter sp. | reverse complement strand
CCGTTACCTGCAAGCCTAAGAATACAGTGAATAAATTATCATTCAAGAACCAAAAAGAAGCTTTTCCACTTCATTACCATCCAGAATTTTGCATATCGTTGATTAAAAGTGGTGTAGAACTAATAAATATTGGGGCAAAGCAATTCGTTGGAAATGTGAATGATATTACTATTACGCATCCCTACGAACTACACTCAAATCCTTTGTATTCTTCAACTAATTTGCTATCATTCGACACTTTATATATTTCAGATGAAACGGTTAGAGCAATACTTCCCCAAGGACAAACTTTACATTTTGAGAATAGAGTTATACGAAATGATGAATTGAATGAGTTATTCGGAAACCTGATGAATCTTGAAGCTAGTCCTGATGAGTCTTTACTTCAACGATTTATTTTGCATTTATCATCATTTGCTGATTTGAGCACAGAATTAAAGATTAAAAAACCACTAGAATACTGGGATAGTATTGATACCTACATAGAACAGAATATAAAAGAAATTATATCCTTAGAGCAATTAGCCGATATTGTAAACCTTAATAAATATAGCTTTGCAAGAAAATTTAAAGAAACGACAGGTATTTCACCAATCCATTACACGCTAATGAAAAAAGTTTTTCATTGCAAAAAGACGATAACAAAGAAATGTTCCATTATAGAGAAAGCTTACGAGTATAATTTTACCGATACTTCTCATTTTTCAAAATCATTCAAAAAATTTATTGGTATCAGACCTAAAATCTACCAAAAAGAGTTCTTGACTTAAAAAGTCAATATTATACCAATCAAGGCAGTGTAGTTTTCTTTTTTTGTCAAAATTCAATTAATAAAATGAAGAAATTAATATTGACTTTCGCACTATTCCATCTTATTTCGATAACTGTTGCGCAGGACTATGGTTCTCTAAAAAAAATCGACAAGGACTTACTTCTACGCGATTTAGAACTACTTCATCAAGGTCTTGATAAACATCATTCAGGAATGTATTGGTATACGCCAAAAGATAGTGTTGACAGAGCGTTTTCAAAGGCAAAGGCAAAAATTAACAAGGATCTTTATGAAATAGAATTTTTTAATGTGGTTGCACCTTTAGTTGGAATTTCAAGAGAAGACCATACGAATATCGAATTCTCCGAAGAAACAGAGGTATTTTTAAATGAGAAAGCCCGTTACCTACCTTTGGTAGTAGTTTTTCTTGATAAGAAAATGTACGTTTCCAGAGAAAGCAAACTGTATAATAAAACTCTTCTCGGTCATGAAATTATAAGCATCAATGGTAAAAGTCCATTACAATTAGTGAATGAGCTTGGAGAGTTGTTTGCTTCTGATGGATTCATTAAAGCTGTCAAATTTTCAGATTTAAATGGATTTTCATTTTCAAAACATCATTTCCTCAAATATGGCTTTATAAATGAATATACTATAGAGGTTAAAGATTTAACTGGTAGCGTTGGCACTATCCATCTAAAACCTCAAAGTTTTAAAGATTTTAAAGAAAGTATTATCACTTCTAAAAAAACAGAAACGAATAAGGAAAGCTTGGAATTTAGAGTATTGAATGACACCATAGCTTATTTAGGAGTTCATACGTTTTCCAACTACCAATACAAACAAAATGAAATCAATAAAAATCTATCTAGATTTTTAGAAACTAGTTTTAAAGAAATTCAGGAATTAAATATCAAAAATCTAATTATAGATGTCAGCGAAAATGGTGGCGGCAATGAAAGAAATGAAAACTTACTATTTTCCTATATCGATGACAATTATAGAAAATACAAATCGGTCTGTGCAAAGAGCCAAGTTTCAATTCTTGATGACGGTATTGACAATCCCATAAAACTTAAGACCTTCGGATTTTTTGAACGAATTTTTACGGAAAGCAAAATACCTTCCCAAAGTATCAATCCATCTTATGGATATCTATGGTGGTTAAATGGAAAAAGCTCTTATATGCTGCCCTCTTCCCAAACAGAATTTAATGGTATGCTAGTTACAAATGCTCCCTCAGAAATGGTAGCTGCCATGGGAAAAGACGAGCAGCGTATTTACATTGTTCCTAGCCAGAATTTGGTAATTGTAAGAATGGGAGAGGCTACCGTGTCTGGTGATAATTTTGCACTTTCTTCTTTCGACAATATGTTTTGGGAGAAGTTTAATGAAGTAGTTAATTAGTGGGATTTAAAACCATAACTTAAAAAAATCGATTTGAATATTATGTCCAATGTTGCAAAAGCAACTTATCAAAACTAAGGTTTAACTTAGCCAAATGTGTCTCTAAAGAATATTTAAATGTATGAACATATTTCTTAAAGTTTAGCACTTTCATTAATAATGAAAAAACAATAAGAAAAGAATAATGTTGATGTTATTTTGAATAGAAAAATTTTAGAGAAACAATTTAAAATAGTTTCTGAATCTTCGGCTTGTGTTTCATCCATAAGATATCCACTTATTTTCAACACTACTTTTCATTTATACGGGCATTAGCAAAAATTTTCAAATTAATCTTAAAAGTATGAACAATTCAAATTTCAGAGTTTTAATTTTTAGTATTTTAATCTCTCTCATACTAGTTCAATGTAAAACGCATACGCAAGAAGAGAAAGTAGAAGATATTAAAAAACCAATGCTTATTTCTGAAAAAGCCGAAAGCTTTAAAGACCACTATCCCTCAGGAAAACTTAAAACGGAAGGACAATTTATTAATCATAAAAAAACTGGTAAATGGATTTCGTATTATGAAAATGGAGAAGAAAAAGCCATTCGAAATTATAAAGAAGGTAAATTAGACGGATATCAAAAAATGGATTATTCTCAGGTTTTATGTATGGAAGGGTCTCTAAAGATGGGCTAAGAATCGGAACCTGGAAAAGCTATTTTAAAGAAAATAAACAACTAAAATATTTAAAACATTTTGATGATTATGGCAAGGCAACTGGTGAATGGAAAAGTTATTATGATAGTGGAGAACTTTCTTTAATTGAAAACTATTTAAATAATAATGCTACTGGAAAGCAAATAGAATATTTTAAAAATGGAAATATTAGTAGTATTGGAGAAAAACGAAACGGGCAAAATGATGGAATATGGAAATACTATTATGACGATGGAGAACTACTATGCGAAAGAGAATTTGAGAATGGAATAGAAAATGGAAAGTATGTTCAATTTTTTAAAAATGGAAAAGTTCATAAAACAGGAATGATACAAAATTTTAAAAAAGTTGGAACTTGGAAAACCTACAATAAACAAGGTGATTTAACAGAAACAGTTTCTCACGACAAATAAGAAGCAAAAATTACATTAAAAAAATCAACTTTATTAGAGATAGTAAGTATGAAAAAGTTTCTGCTGCTGAGTGTACTATTTTTAGCATGCTCATTAACAACACCACTACAAGCCCAACAAACCAATTTTACAACGCAGTACCTAGAGCGGTTAGCGAACTCCAAAACCTACCTGCTCCTTATTGCGGAACAAATGCCAGAGGAACACTATGGCAACCGGGCCACGCCAGAATCTAAAAGTTTTGCAGAAAACTTAATGCATATTGGTTGGGCTATGGATTGGCACAGCCAAACGCTACTTGGCGGAATACCTACCCGAGATTGGCAAACAAATATGGAACTTAGGTTTGGCACTAAAGCAAAGGCCAAAATGATGACCGCTATTTCTAATACCTTTGGTGCCACCATAGAGGGCAAATGCTGGTCTCTATGCGCTTAAACGGATTGGTACCGACCAGATACATGCTGTACCAATAAAAAAGCTTGTGTAGAATTTAAACGCCAGACAATGAACTTAGGCGCAAAACCACTAATTAACAACCAACTTTATAACAACATTACTGGTAAAAACATAAAGAACCTATGAATTAACAGGTCTTAAAAATGCTTATAACCCATTAGTTTTACTTTAAAAAAAGCACCTTTACCCTCTACTCAAACGTATAGGTGATTTTATTAAACTCCGTTAGTCTAAAATAACCGTGTGCATAGTTATCCGGGTTTGTTGGGTTGGTACAATTACCACGTAGCGCTACCGGGGTAGTAGAAAACAGCCCTGCGCCTTCATTCTGTTCTAAAAGAATATCCATATAATCCAAATAGGCAACAGAGATGCCGTACATGTCTATCACAATAGTATCGCCAGGTTCAAAAGCTTCAATCTCATCAGTATCCTCATCTTCATCCCATTCATAAAACCAGTCTAACTCATTACCGTTGGTAAACTCATCATCCCACGTTTCAAATTCCGGAAAAGCCACATCTTGTTTAGTGTATTTAAAAAGATAGGAATCGCCTTCTTCAGGTGGATCAACAAATACAATATGTACCTCTAGAAGCTCATCATCAAAACCATCTTCCCTAGCTTGATAGACATCTATAACATCTGTTACGGCCTGTAAGGTTTCTTGTGCTATGTAGGTTTCGCCTTCATTGATCACTTCTAAGGTATACGATTGGCCCAATACCGGAATAAAGCTATCTGTGGTATATGCGCCTGTGTTCTGGTCTTCAAAAACAAAGACCTCTCCACTTGTATCATTGGTAATGCTTACAGAAGCACCGGTAACATCTGTTAGGCTTGTGGTATCAAAATAATCTGTTGAGTTTCTCAAATTAATACGTTGGCTATTGCCACGGGTTCCTTTCTCCCAATCTATAGAAGCTTCAATGACAAGGCGGGTTTGGGCAGATTGCACCTCTACATCAATAACATCTTCACAAGAGGCTAAGACCAGTACTAAAAACAATAACGATATTCTTATATAATTACGCATTGGCTTAAAATTTAAAGTTATAGGTAAGTGATGGAACAATACCAAAAATGGCGGTTCTAGTGGCTTCATTGGCCCCGGTCTCTAAATTCTGACCAAAGGAAATAGAGGCTGAATTTCTGCGGTTATAGGCATTATACACCCCTAGTACCCATTCGCCTTTAAAACGCTTGTCTGGTTTTTTATTCGGTTTATAATTTACAGATACATCTAAACGGTGATAGGCCGGTAAGCGATCAGAATTACGGTCTGAAAAATTGGCTATGGATAACCCCTCATACTCATACTGCCCATTAGGAAAGGTTACTGGCCTACCGGTCTGGAATACGAGATTGGTACCAAAACTCCATTTATCGTTAAGCTTATAGGCTCCTGAGATAGATACATCATGCGTTCTATCAAAAGGTGTATTATACCAATTTCCGTTATTGATACCCAGGCCACCTGCAATACCGCCCGGTGTACGTTGTTCAGATTTAGACAAGGTATAGGCAAGCCACCCCGTAAACTTTCCTTCGTTTTTTCTTAGCAGGAATTCTAATCCGTAAGCGCGAGATTCTCCATTTAGGATTTCGGTTTCAATCGTATTCTGTCCTATTAAATCTGATCCGTCTATATAATCGATCCTATTATCTGTATTCTTAAAATAGGCTTCTACCTCCATAGAATAAACCTTATCCTTAAAATTCCTAAAATACCCAATAGCATATTGATTGGAAAGTTGAGGTTTTATAAACCTACCACTAGGTGCCCAAACATCTAAAGGGGTTGCAGAGGTAGTATTAGATAGTAAATGAATGTATTGTGCCACTCTTGAAAAGCCCAACTTTACAGAAGACACATCATTTAACGTATAAGCCAAATAGGCCCGCGGTTCTAAATTGCCAAAATTAGCAATGCTCTCACCAGAACCAAAGACGGTCTCTCCTACCGGAGTACCACGTTGATAAATACCCAAACGCTCATTAAATACTACGGGTTGGTCATTTTCATAATTTACCAAAGGCTGTTCTCCGTATCTTGAAAAAGCACTATAACGTAAACCGTATTGTGCCGTTAAATTAGGAGTAAGTTTATGCTCTGCGTTAATATAAATTCCGCTTTCCAAGGCATATTTACGATCAAGGATAAAGGGGTTTACTGCTGAGGTTTCTGTGGTAGGTCTTATTTGACCAGGATCAAAATCATAGTAAATACTACTGGCCCCAAAGTCTAGTTTAAAGGCATCATTTAAGTAATATTTAAAGTCATACTTTAGGTTGAAATTACTGATGGAAGAAATCCAATCAAATTCTGCCAAGGTTATGCCCAACTCATAATCGTATTTGCTTACAATAGCTGATAGGTTTGAAAAGAGCTTATCATTGAAAATATGGTTCCAACGAATATTCCCAGAAGAGTTACCGTAGCTACTATTAAAATTATCGCCAATAGTAAACGCATCTCTACCAAAATATCCAGAAAGAAAAAGACGGTTCTTCTTATTAAGACTATAACTAGCTTTTAAGTTTAGATCATAAAAACTAACCCTATTGTCATCACCAGCCGCTTGTAACAGTAAATCTGCATAGGAACGCCGCCCTGCAATTAAAAACGAGCCTTTATCCTTTACAATAGGGCCTTCTAGCGCCAAACGACTAGAAATGACGCCAATACCACCCGTAGCCTCAAAACGCTTGCTATTACCATCTTTTTGGCGCACATCTAGCACAGAGGACACACGGCCACCATAACGAGCAGGGATACCGCCCTTATACAGTTTTACATCTTTTATGGCATCTGCATTGAACACAGAAAAGAAACCGAATAAATGTGAAGTGTTGTAAATAATAGCCTCGTCTAACAACACCAAATTTTGATCATTGGCGCCACCACGTACATGAAAACCACCTGTACCTTCACCATTGCTGGTAATACCGGGCAGCATTTCTAACGATTTTAGAACGTCTACCTCACCCAACACCACCGGCATTTGCTTAACTGTGGCAATATTAAGTTTGGCCACACTCATTTCTGGTTTTCGCAATAAAGCCCTTTCTGGTTCTTCTGCAACCACGGTGGCCTCTTCTAGTTGGGTGGAGCTTTCTGTAAGCTCAACATCTAGTTTTAGATTTTTATTTAGGGTGATGCTTTGGTTAATCTCGCTATAGCCCAAGTATGAAATATTTAAAATGTATTCTCCTTCTGGAGCGGTAATGGAATAAAATCCATACTCGTTGGTAATAACACCAATAGTGGTTCCTTTTAAAAATACCGAAGCTCCAAATTGGGTTTCTCCGTTATCACTATCTGTTATGGTACCACTAATAGTGTAATTTTCTTGAGCTACCAAAGTGGCGCTACAAAGCCAAAAGCCAAGCGCTATAAATCGTATTAGGGAGGATTGTAATTGCATTGACTTTCGTTTTTTACTTTTTTATTGCACTAGTAGTTATGCATTTTGATTGCTTCTTAAGCGCAATGGTACTAGCCTTTTGGATTGATGTGTTTTGCAGTTGTCAAATTTACCCCTTTAAGTTTCTCTAAATCCTTAAGCTATCTTAAGAATTAGGCGCCAGATGTTAAAGTAACGTGAAGAAATGAAGCGCAAAAACGCCTTTACTATAACTGACCCGTCCTGAAATATGTATACAAAACACTTCAAGTATATGTATAAAAATGATGGATATGTAAAACGCTATAGTGAGAGCTTTAAGCTCAAAGTCTTGGCAGAACTTACCAAAGGAAACTATTCCAAAAGACAAATTGCATTAACTTACGGTATACAATGTATGTAAAAATTAGTGCGAAAAGTGCTTAAACAAAGCCTAGTGATTTTTTTGCAAAGTCTGCCATATTTTTAATTTGTATTTTAGAAGTCGAAAAGGTGAAAATAAAATGAAAAATATGGCTAAGTGAAAAACTGAAAGTAATTACTTATCAACTGCCCTACTTTTCATAGACTAACCATTACCTGAAAGCTATAAAAACAATTGTGCAAATAACATCTAACTAATACATGAGTATTTTACCAACAGGAAAAATAATAAAAGTTAATAAAGGTGGCATACTTCTTAAACAAGGTGAAATAACAAAACATGGTTATTTAGTAAAGACTGGATGCCTAAAAAGTTACACTTTAGACAATCATGGCAAGGAACACATTCTACAATTTGCTCCAGAAAACTGGATGATTTCGGATTTGGACAGCTATACAAATCAAGTCCCTTCAATTATATTTATTCAGGCTATAGAAGATAGTGAAGTTGCATTTATTTCTAAATCAGAATTTAATGACATTTCGCAATTAGAAAAACCAGAACTCATTGAAATTGCGACAAAATTTAGAAACAATTTAATTGCAACAAATAAACGTGTTATAGGATTATTAAGCGCTACAGCTGAGCAACGTTATACAGACTTCACATTACTTTACCCAACACTAGTGCAACGCTTACCACTTAAACTAATAGCCTCATACATAGGTGTTACACCCGAATATCTGAGTGATATTAGACGTAAAATTGCTAAAGAATAACATCAAGTTTATTTCTTAAGGTATCTTATTTTTATTCTTTTTTATAAAGTCCAACTTTGCATTTATAAACATTAAACTTTATAAAAATGACTGATCAAAAAACAAACAAAGGATTAAACATTGGGCTCTGGGTAGCACAAGCATTAGTTGCTTTAATGCTACTTTGGGGTGGCTACGCAAAACTAGCCACACCTTTAGAAGAGCTTTCTCAAATGATGCCTTGGGCAGCAGAAAACCCGTCATTGCTTACGTTTACTGGTATTGTGGATTTGTTAGGTGGTTTAGGTTTACTATTACCAGCTATTTTAAGGATAAAGCCGCAACTTACAGT
>CAYGUY010000114.1:3039-8960 GCA_964353165.1 uncultured Maribacter sp. | reverse complement strand
TATGTTTTCTAAATCAAAAGCGTACAAATCCTTTTCTAAGATTTCTGGGGTCATCAACTGTAATGGAGCAATATCCGCTTTATATATACCACGGCCATGGGTTGCTACAATTAAATGTTTCGCTTCTGGTTGGATGACCAAATCATGAACCGCTACAAACGGCATTCTATTTTGGAAGGCCTCCCATGATGCGCCTTGGTCCATGCTGGCATACAGTCCGTTATCCGTTCCTGCAAAAAGAAGATTTTCGTTCTCGGGGTCTTCAATAATCACGTTCATGGGCGAATGGGGTATATTGGATGAAATAGATTTCCACGTGTTACCATAATCGTCGCTCTGATAGAGATAGGTCGTAAAATTGTCATACCGGTATCCGCTTAAGGCGGCGTAGACACGTTCTTTTTTATGTTTGGACGCTAGTACTTGTGCTATCCAAAGGGCTTGGTCAGTTTTAAGCCCTTCTACGCTGATGTTTTTCCCTATTTCTTCCCAAGTACTGCCCCCGTTTTTGGAAATTTGAATCAATCCGTCGTCGCTACCGGCGTACAATAGCCCAAATTGAAGTGGAGACTCCGAAATTGTCGTCAGCGTACCATAAGGAACATTGCCTTTTTTTCCGCCTGCGGTCAAGTCTGGCGAAATCGCCTCCCAAGTATCGCCTTGGTCCATGGAACGCATGAATTTGTTCGTTCCAAAATAAAGAATATCTTGATTGTGGGAGGATAAGAGAATAGGCGATTCCCAGTTAAAACGATAAGGCGATTCGCCTAATTTGTGAGATGGTTTTATAAACGTGCGTTTGTCATTTTCAATATCCAACCGGGAATAATAGCCAAATTGGGAACCCGTAAAAATGATATTCGGATTTCTGCGGTCGATTTGGATTTGCATGCCGTCGCCTCCCGCAATTCCTTTCCAAGGATGATGTCCGCTTTGTAACCACTCAAAGTTGCTTTCTGCATTATGTGGCCCCATCCAAACGCCATTGTCCTGCAAGCCACCATACACATTGTAGGGTTCTTGATGGTCTATATTTACGGCAAAAAAAGTACCAACGGATTCCGAGTTGTTCTTGGTCCAGTTTTCACCATCGTCGTAAGAAATATTCAAGCCGCCATCATTACCATTGATTAAATGTCCTGGTCTTTTAGGGTTTACCCAAAGCGAATGATGGTCTACGTGCACGTTTTCTTTTTGAATGGAGGTATAGGTTTTACCCGCGTCGTCCGATTTGATAATGGGCACGCCCAAAAGATAGATTTTGTTTTTGTCCGAGGCATCTACACGAACTTGTGCAAATACGTAGCCATAGCTATAAAAGAGGTCGTCTATATAATCTTCGTTCTGCTTTGTCCATGTTTTTCCGCCGTCATCACTGCGGTATACTTCTGCGCCAATAACGGGCGTATCGGGGGCATCTGGGTCGTTTTCTCCTAAATACAGGGATATATCTGAGGGTTGAATTTTATTTTTAGCTACCATTTCCTTGACAGTAGCTGCCGTATAGGCTTTAGGAAACCGATTCTCTTTTAAAAAAGCATTTAAATCCTTAGTGTCCAATTTTTGAAAATCGGTCTTGGACATACTTGCAAAATCATTTTTGCTCAACCCATCACTTTTATCTTTTTTATCTCCCTTTTTTGGTCTTCTAAACTGATTATCATGAACGGCATACACCGTATTTTCATCGTACACGGCAAAGCCTATTCTGCCCACGCCTTCTCCGGTAGGGAATCCACTTTCGGGGGTGGAAATTTTTACCCATGAGTTACCGGCATCCGTAGTTTTGTAGATACCAGATGCGTTTCCGTTACCCGTGAAATCCCATGCTTTTCGGTCTTTTTCCCAAGCAGCGGCGTATTGGATAGCGAAATTGTGAGGGGCGTGCGCCACGTCAATGATTCCGGTAGCATCATTGATATATAAGGTATGTTTCCATGTGTTACCACCATCGGCAGTTTTATACATTCCGCGTTCTTTGTTGGGGGAGTATAAGTGGCCGGTTACGCCCACGCTTACTTCATTGGGATTATTTGGATTTACTAGTATACGACCAAAATGATGGGCATCATGTAGACCAATATCTTGCCAAGTTTTTCCGTTATCCGTGGTCTTTAACATCCCTATTCCCGAATAGGAGGATCGGGACGAAATATTCTCTCCTGTGCCAACATAAATAGTTTTAGTTGGCCAATGAATACCAATATCGCCCACGTTAATGGTATTGGCATTGTCCATAATGGGCGTAAACGTAGTGCCGTTGTTAATCGTGTGCCATACGCCACCTGAGGCATAACCCAAGTAGAATTCGGTGGGGTCATCGGGATTCACTTCCAGATCGGCCACCCGACCGCTCATTACGGTTGGGCCTATATTTTTTAGTGAGATATTTTTCAGAATGGAGGTTTCTGTAAGTGCTACTTTCGATGCTAAGGACGTGGTAACCTCATCAGGTTTGGTAGGTTTGATTTGTGCCAATCCAGTAGTAAGGCTAAATAGTGCAAGAATGTAAAAATATTTCATTTTTAGTATGTAGAAGTTCTTGGAGGAAAGTTAACAATAAGTTTTAGGGGCGACAAGAAAAATTGACAATCACCTTTTGCATTAAGGATGTTAGTTTGAAATTATTTAATAGCTACATATCGATTTGCTATACATAATATTGATAATAAATTAACTAAATAATTGTATATATCATTTTTAAATTGTTAATTTATTAATATATAACCAATTAATAATTTTAACATGGAAGAGTATTTACCTTTAATTATTCAATTAGTTTCCGGTGCGGCCGGAGGAAATCTAATAGGTAAGTTGTTGCCTAAGCTAAATCTTGGTACGGTAGGTAACTCAATTGCCGGTATCTTAGGTGGGGGGCTTGGCGGACAATTGCTGGGCATGCTTGGTGTTGGCGCGGGTACCGCCGCTGGTGTGGAAGGCGGATTTGACATCGCCGGTATTTTGGGCAGCGTAGCCGGCGGTGGCGTCGGTGGCGGTGTATTGATGGCCATCGTTGGTGCCATTAAAGGAGCCATGGGCAAGAGTTAAGAAACAACACCCAGCTTTAAATTTTAAAAGAGGCTATTTTTTGAGCCTCTTTTTTTGTAGGTTTAAGTTTGAAAAATCTGATTATGAAACAATTTTTATTAAGTACCTTGTTCGTAGTACTTTTAAATGCCTGCTCAGCCGTTAAGAGTTATGAAGTTGGTCAGATTCTAACCCCAAAGGGCGAAATTTTGGTCTGGCTCTACAATGAGACCCCCAATCATAAAAAGAGTTTTATACAATTGGCCAGCGCGGGTTATTGGGACAGCCTTACCTTTAACCGGGTTATTCCCAATTTTGTGGCACAGGCCGGTTGTCCGGATACTCCGGAAGGTTTTAACGATCCCGAATATTTGTTGGCACCGGAATTCGATGAAAAACTTACCCATACCTATGGTGCTTTTGGTGCAGGGCGGGATGGTAATCCGGATAAGTTATCCGCACGTTGCCAATTTTACATCGTTCAAAACAAGGAAGGGGAGCACCGTTTGGATGGCGATTATACCGTCTATGGAAAAGTCATAAAAGGCATGGATGTAGTAGATGCCATGGTCAGTGTTCAACGGGATAGCTTGGATGAACCTTTAATTCCTATTACTATGGATGTAAATGTATTGATGATGACGGCTAAAGATTTGAAAGCCTATGCGGTGGATTTAAATTAAAGTTTCTCGAGCAGCTCCAGCTTTTCTTTCACTTGGGTTTTCAGCTTGTTTTGGGCAGTCGTAATTTTATCCTGCAATGCTTTTGTAGGCTGCTGTTCTAAATCGCCCACGGTTTGTAGGGTTTTGGCATACCAATCCTCCCAAGCGTTTAGTATTGCCTTTTCATCTTTTGAATTTCCGCCGTTTTGCATACTTTTTATACTAAGCCCAGCTTCTGTTGCTAGGCGTTCCATAGCTGCTTTTTCAATGCTTGCCAACACCTGTTCCGCTGTTGCCGTATTCGCGTTCACTAGTGTCAGTGCGCTCGCAAAAGCACCGATTCCCGCATTTTTAAGGGTTTCTCGCGATACTTTGTCCATGGTATCATTGTCCGTATGGTAAAATTGGTCGGTAAAATGCCAGAGCAACAATCCTGGAATGTCCGCGTCTAAAAAAGGGGTATGATCGCTACCTCCTTCAAACGGATTGGTATTCACCTCCCAATTGGCGAACGCACCTTGGTTCTTAAAATTATCGATGATAAAATCGTTGAGGTAGTGCGGTTTCATGTCTTCCAATGACAGCACTTCTCCGCCCCATTCGGAATGTTTGTCGTTGCCGCGGGTCCAAATCGCACTGGGGTCGGGCATTTTTTCAATTAGAAAACTCCCTCCGGTAATTGCGGTATTTTCGCCTACCATATCCAAGCTAATACCCCATTTAATATCTTTTGCACGTTCCGGGACTTCTTCAATATATCTTCTAGTAGAAATGATTTCATCGCCCCAGAGAAATGTCAGGGTTCTATCCAGTTCAATTTGTTGGGTTTTTAACAGCGACGCTGCCAAGGTCGCCATTTCCAGTTGTGCCCCAACGCCTGAGGCATTGTCGTTTGCTCCGGGTTCCTGAATATGGGCGCTAAACACCAAGCGTTCTTTGGGAAGTTTGCCTCCTTTTATATTTGCCACTACGGTGAGTTCTTCGGACCCGTATATTTTTGTTTGGATGTTTACCTGAACCGCTACTTTTTTCTTGGCCAAGGCCGACTCCAAACGTTCTTTTGCCGCATAAGAAAGTGCAATACCCCAAAATGAAGTATCCGTTTGGGGAGGTAAGCTCCGAAACTGAATGGAGGTCGTATTCTTTTCCGGTTGAAGATAGGAAGGATTGTTATACGTAATAATGCCTAAGGCGCCTTGGTCTATTAATCTTTGAACAAGTCTCCGTGCGCTCGCCGCGATGTAAACGACCTTCCCTTTTACATTATATTGATTAATATTTTCTTCATTTTTTAGATGGATAACCTCCGCCACAACACCTTCCTTGGGAGTGGAGGCCGAATTGAGGTAGGTCATGTTCCGATTGCTTTCTGAAATTAGCAACGGGGTTTCTTCCCCCATAATTTGCACAGCGGCCGAAACCGGCTCCCAAGTAGGATGGTCCATTTCACGTGTTTCGATACGATACGTAAGTCGGTCGTTCGCGGTGGCTTTTTTCTCTAGCACATAGCCCGCTTTTTCCAAATGTTCGGCAATCCAATAGACACTTTTGTTAAAACCGGTATTCCCTGCCACGCGCCAGTATTTCGCTACATAATCGGTGGTTTTATATGCCAAATCTCCGGTAAAGGCAGGTCGGATGATATCAAAATAGTCTTGGGATACAGATGTCGATTCTTTTTCTTGGGAGCAGCCTAGCGTGGTTACGAATAGATAACCGATAAGAAATATATGTTTTTTCATGTAGTTGTTTTATTGGATAAACATTGAACTTTGGACGTTCTCATTGATACTCCACATATCTCGGTGGAGTAATCCCGTTTAATCGTAAAGACACCAACATTTGAGCCCTGTGATGGGTAATATGGTCACTGAGCAACAATAGGATTTGGCGTTTGGTCCTATCTAATCCGAAATAATCGAGCCGGTATTCAAGTTTTGCTACTTCCAGTTCGGAAATGAGTTGTATCGCCAGATCAAAGGTTTCTTCCATTTTGTCCATCATTTCCTGTTTCGATTTATCGGCTGGCCTGAGTTCTGTGTCCGTCCGCCAATCCCTAGGTTCACGCCCGCCTATTAATGTTTGACTATGCCAATCCAATGCCCAGCCGATATGCATTAGATTTTCCGCAAAACTTTTGGATTCTTCGGTCGCCTTAAAATCATAGGTGTCTTCCGGCATACTATCGGCAACAACGAGTAAGTACGTTTTTGAGTTTTCCAATCGCTCTAC
>CAYGUY010000114.1:0-2939 GCA_964353165.1 uncultured Maribacter sp. | reverse complement strand
ACACCTTCCAACATAAAAGGTTGGTGGTCGCTGTGGAGACCGGAACGGTTGGAGAAGGTATTTTGATAAATAGTATCCTGTTGTTGTATGGTGGCACCCAGTTCGGTAAAGAAGGCTTCGTTTTGCAGTTGTCCTCCGGCATTCATTCCTATTGGATTTCCTGCCATATCCAGATTCATCATGTATTTGATGTTGTCTATGGTATTGTTTTCAATCGCTTGGTTTACCAGATATTTGGAGCCCAATAAGCCTTGTTCCTCGCCCATGAACATGATAAATTTAATGGTACGCTTAGGCTTCAGGCTATTTGCCTTAAAGGCCCGCGCGATATCTATAATCGCAAAGGATCCAATACCGTTGTCTATGGCTCCGGTGGCCAAATCCCAAGAGTCCAAATGCCCGCCAAGGACGATTACCTCTTCCGGCAATTCACTTCCAGGCAGGGTTGCAACGACATTTCTGGCTTTGATCATATCGCTCGTATTGGTCATTTCTATATGGGCCGACACCGCTTTTTCTTTGAGTTTTTCTTTCAAGGACATCCCGTCTTCCATTCCAATACAAACTGCTGGAATTGGAATAAGTCCGCCTGTTACAGAGGCAGTTCCTGTCAATAATACTCCATTGGGAACCTGATTTATGATAATGATTCCTTTAGCTCCATATTTCATCGCGAGGGCTGTTTTCTCGCTTCGGTGTAGATTGGTCAGGCCTTCCGGACTACCTTCCAAAATATTGATGTATACCAAGGCAATTTTATCGGTTACTGCATCTGGGGCGGCCGCATAATCAGCCTCCAATCCATTACCCATATCTACAATTTCGCCGGTAACGTCCGCACTAATGGGGGAATGCCCTAAGGTCACTACTTTCATAGGTTCGTTTTCTATTTCCAAGGCAACCGTTCCCCGTGCCCAAGCTTCTACCTCGAAGGTTTGGTACTGGACATCCTCAAATCCGTACTCTTTAAACTTATTATAAGTGTATTCTTCCGCTTTTGCCCCGTTTTCGGAACCGGTAAGGCGGTGGCCAATGGTCTCACTGGCCTCTTTTAAGGTGCTATAGGCCTTCGAGTTTTGCTTGATTTCCGTGTCTATTCGTGCAAAGAGTTCGGCTTGGGTTTCTACAGTTTTTGTTTCAGCGCATGAGTTTAGTAATAAGAGGGCTGATAAGGATACTGCTAAGGTTTTTTTCATTGTTTTTACTTTTAGGTTTTTTACAAAGGTGTCGCCCCGCTAGGGCTTTTTCATGTTGATGTTATCGTGTGCGATATAAGTAAGGCTCCTGTAGGGCGGTGTCTTCGAGTGTGGCGAAGGGCTTACGTTTATCTCTTTTACTTATGACCCTAATCTAGTGCTTTATTTCTTTTTATACTAACATAGTCCCTAGTCGGCTTAGCTTTTCATATCGTTGGATAGTTTTTTAAGCTCCTTAGGAGCGAAATGTTTGTAACACTAACTAACCTGCCAAATAAAGCCCCATAGGGGCGACACCTTAATCCTCATCCTTAAAATCAAATAAGTATTTGCTATCATAAACCACCTCATACTTCTCCAAAAATTCTAGATACTCGTCTTTAAAACTTCTCTTTTTGTGATGATTAGGCTGATTCAGAATATACTTTACCACATTGTTCAAGTGACTTCTCGAATAACTAAAAGCACCGTAACCTTCTTGCCAACGAAATGCAACTGGCAATATGTTCTGCTCGTTCATCCATTTAGAGGAGTTTGCTTTTATGTCCCTACACGTATCCGAAATAGATTGCGACGGATTTAGCCCTATTAATATATGACAATGGTCTGGCATACAATAAATTGCTAAGGGCTTATGGACTTTTTTCGAAATGATACCAGTCATATATTTTTCCAAGCCTTCTCGTATGTTTTCATGAATCAAGCTTTGGCGAAACTTAACTGCAAAAACGAATTGAATTAATATTTGAGTATAGGTATTGGGCATGGTTTTCAACTATTTCTGTTTGCTAGACAAGAATTATTGAATAACGACCCGATGGGCAACCACATCATTATGACTTTAATTTAGTATTCGTTCTAATTTCAAGTTCACTTTTCTTCAGTTGAATATTCAATTTCTTGACTTCGACATCCATGAATTTGTTGAATTTCGCATCTACAGTTTTTAAACGCTTGTTAAAGATGGCATATACTTCACGTTGTTGGTCGGTCGGTTTAAAATCTGCCCCAAATCCGCCTATATCACTGGCCAATGCACTCAAACGACCATAAAGTTTCATAGGAGATCTAAAAGCATCTTCACGAGCTCCCGTTAAATGGATGTCATATAACGAGCCTGCAATGGATTCTGCAAGCATTCGCAGTTCCTCAGCTTTTTTACGGTCGCCGTTCTTGGTCAATTTTGGAATGATTTCATTGAGCTCTGCCCGGATGGTTTCAATGTCATTGATCATGGTAACGGCCAGGTTCATCGCATCCCTGAGTTCTAGGGAAAATGCTACTTGTTCTTTTAATTCATCAAGAGTAGCTTCTGTATCGGGGTCTTTTAGGACATCCACCTCACGTATAAATTCTTCTTCGCCCACGATCAGTTTTATTTTATAGCGCTGTGGCACTACCCGGGGACCGAACTGTCCTCGCCAAAGGTCTAAATCCCAAGTAACCAAGGGCCGCCATCCTTCTCCGTTCAATTGTACCCAAGGTCTTCCGGGAGGGGTCGACTGTAATTTCGGCTTATAGGTAGGCTCGTATCTTAAATCCCACATCACTCTATGGATTCCTGCATCTCTCTTGCCCTCTAGACTTCGAATCAATTGGTTGTCCATGGTCAAAATCTCTATGGCTACTTTTTGGTCGGTGCTGTCCTTAAGGTAGTAATGAATATCAGCTCCATACCCCGGATTTCTGCCGGAGTTCATGCTTGGCCCATCGGTTTTTATGGCCTGTTGATCAATAAACCGA
>CAYGUY010000113.1:4106-9207 GCA_964353165.1 uncultured Maribacter sp. | reverse complement strand
ATATAGTGAAAAGCGATGGTGAAAGCAAACTGGATTCTGGCAAGAATTTCTGTATCCATAACGGTAAAATATTTTCCGAACAAAGTTAGATATAAAGGCTGCTTAAAATGGGTAACATTGGTTACATATAGCAAGTTTTTTGAGTATTTTAAAACTCATAACATATTGAAAAGCCCCTTTGAGAATATCAAAAACGCTTTTCGGTATTATGCTTTTCCAAAAGTGTCTAATAAATTGAGTTGTGTAACAAGAGTTGCTTAAAATAAATCTATACTATTGTAATTTTATATTTTAAAATAAATAGTTCTTACCCTATTACATCATTATTGTAAGATGTCTTTTTAATCTAATTTTATAACATTAAAATCAAATACATGCAATTCTTAAAACTATACATTTCCGTGTTGGTGGTTGGGTTGATATTCTATGCTGGCAACTCCCAACAATCAGACAAAGTCAATACCGTAGGTGCCATGAACGAAATGGAAAAGAATAAATATAAAACCCAGGTTTGGTTGGACACTCTTCCTAAATCAAATCTTTTCGGTATGGGACCTTATGATGAGATGAAAGGGGAAATAATGGTCTTTGACGGAAAACCCTTTTATGCATCCGCTTTTGAGGAAGGAAAAGCCATGGTCGGTCAGAGTTGGGATATACGCTCTCCATTTTTTGTGTATGCCAATGTATCGGAATGGAAGTCATTTGAACTTTTTGGGAAATTTAGTAGCGTAAAGGATATTCAAAATGAAGTAGCGGCCATTGCACAAAAAAATGGCTATGAACTAAAAGAACCGTTCGTTTTTAAAATTGTCGGAAACTTTGATGCGATTACCACGCATATCGTAACTCCGAGAAATGCGGATGTAGCAGGCTATCGAGCTGATGTCAAGCAACAATTATTTTCTTTCAATAAAAGTAAGGGTTCTTTGTTGGGTTTTTATTCAGAAAAGCATCAAGGTGTTTTTACGTCTTCAAAAAGTTATGTGCATGTGCATTATTTGAGTGATGACCTAACCTTTATGGGACATTTGGATAAAATTGATACGGAAGCAACATCCCTTATCCTTTATCTTCCAGCAAAGCAAGAAAATTACAAAACAGGTTTGCGGGTAAATGATACCGACTTCTCCAAAGGAAGGTTGGGAAACATACAAGAAGTAGAATTGAAAGATTTGGCAAAGTTCCACGGTCATCTTTGCGATGGTCTGGTAGTCGGTCATTTGGCCTTACAGGAATCACTTTTGAAACTCTATCCTGATGGCATTATTGACCGCACCAATACACGAATTGTGAGTAAGCCTTCTCCTTGTTTGACTGACGCAGCTATATATATTACCGGTGGGCGTTATCAATTTGATTCCTTTTATGTCTCAGAGGACATCGACGGATTGTTTGTGGCACAGCGTATTGATACTGGAAAAACGGTTTCCGTTATGATGAATAACGGAGTTAAACCAAAGGAAATAGAACGCTTAGGAGCAAAAGCAGTAAAAAGGGAATTATCGGCTTGCGATTTAGATAAACTCAGAATAATGGAAGATGATTTCTCTGAAAAACTCTTGTTGGAAAATCCGAAAGACAACTTTAAGGTGATAGCATTGAACGATTTCAAATGGAATCCTATTTTGAAAAATGATTATATCAAAACAGATATTCTCAATAAAAACATTTCAAATTGTAATCAATAAAATCAGAAATCGATTTGTGACTAGACTATCTTGAAATTAATGAGTTATACGAACTGTTGAAGATGTTGTTTAACGAGCGACTGGATTAGGATATTACAAGGCTTTTGATATTAAAGTAATGGTTTCAAGTCCTACCGATTAGGTTAAATGGCTCCGCAGTAGTTCATATATTACGATATTTAACCCTTTAATCTAAAGTTTATACCATTTAAGAAAAGCAGCTATTAAAGCATATTATAGAATACTTAAGGATATATTCTAATAACGATAAGCGGAAAGCATCCATACAAGTTTCTCTTGTTGCACAATATAATCACTCATCAAGGAAATTGTTCCTTCATCATTAGCGTCTGCAGCAATGGATAAAATCGCTCTTTCTTTATTTAATAATGTTTTTAGGGCTTCTATAATACTGTCTATGGCCACCTCACCATCAGTTATATTTTCCGCGGGTTTGATATCGGAACTTTTCAGGTACTTTTTAAAAGAATGTAGTGGCGTTACACCTAGTGTAAGTACACGTTCTGCAATTTCATCTACTTTAATCAAAGCATCATTGTAGAGCTCTTCAAATTTAAGATGTAATTCAAAGAAGTTTTTACCTTTTATATTCCAATGAAACCCTCTTAGGTTCATATAGAATAATTGGTAATTTGAAAGTAAAATATTTAATTCTAATGCCGTTGTTTGCGATGTGTTATGATCTAAACCAATGTTGTTTATATTTTTCATGATGTGTTTTATGGGTTTAAAAAAAGGGCTTTAGTCATGTAATACAAAGCCCTTTGGTTTATTTTAGATATCTTTTTTGGCCAGATACCAAGTGACTTTTTCTAACGAATCGTCCGCTAGTCTTTCATTTAATGCATCTAAGGATTTTGGAGGAGGACAAATGGCTTTATCGCCACGTTTCCAATCTAAGGGCATGGCAACTTTATGCTTATCGGACATTTGTAAGGCGTCCAAGGCGCGTAGAATTTCATCCATGTTACGACCTACATTAAGGGGGTAATACATAATTAAACGTATTTTTTTGGATGGGTCGATAAAGAATACTGCTCTTACAGCAGCTGTTTCACTTTCGTTGGGTTGTAGCATTCCGTAAAGCTTTGATACTTTCATATCAATATCTGCTATGATAGGGAAGTCAAAATAAACCCCTGTATTCTCTCTCACGTTTTGTACCCATCCTAAATGCGCGTGGATGCTATCTATACTCAAGCCTAAAAGTTCTGTATTCAAGGCATCGAATTCCCCTTTTCTAGTGGCAAAACCGCTCATTTCTGTGGTACAGACCGGTGTAAAATCAGCTGGATGTGAGAACATCACAATCCATTTATCCTTGGCAAATTTGGACATTTTTATGCTTCCCTTGGTAGTTACCGCTTCAAAATCAGGAGCAGTGTCGCCAATTCTTGGCATTGAAATTATTTGTTCCGGTAATAGATTTTCATTATCCATCCTATAGTTTTATTTATTATAATTAATACTATAAAATTAAACTATACCAATAGCGTAATGTGTAACACCGGTTACATAGTACACTATTTAACTGTTCGTTAACTTAAATGAAAAGTCCTAGATTAGTTTAACCTACCAACAAACCGGATTATGGATGCAGGTCCTTTATGATAGTGGCCTTCTTTAAGATCAACCAATTCCTGATTTAAGAAAAGAAATTCAAGGTTTGGAAACTCTTCTTTTATTTCGGCTATAGAAAATAGCATATCTAATTGTTTTGGTCCGCCGGAGGGCTTTCCAAGTTGTTCCTTTGCAAAGGCTTCGAAGATGACTATACCTTTCGGCTTTAAGAACTGTATTAAACGTTTATGGGCTTGCGGTCTAACAGGTAATGGAAAATGAGCATAGATCAAAGCGATGGTATCAAATTGTATTTCACTGGAAAACTCCATTACATCGTTTACGTAATAAGAGATGGATGTATTTTGGTTTTTGGACAAGCCTTCTGCCTTTTGCTTTGCGGCAGGACTAAAGTCAAAGGCCGTTACCTCCCATCCTTTTTTGGCGGCATAAACAGCATTACGACCTTCTCCCTCAGCGGGAAGCAATAGGGAGCCTTTGGTAAGTTTATCTACACTTTGTTTAAAAAACAAATTGGGTTGGCTGCCATATGCATAGTTTTGTTCGCTGTATCTTTTATTCCAAAAGTCTTTCATTTTTAAGGGTCATCTACGGCATAAAAACATATCCTTTTAATTGATAGTTGGCCAATACCATCATGGCAGAAAGGGAAACTTCTACATTAGAATTCAAATCTTCTTTATTAATACCTCTAGCTGCGGTGGCTTGTCCACAAACCAAAAGTTCTACCCCGTAATCCTTCAAAAGTTGAAGGACTTTTGTATTTGGATTGGGCTTTTCATTTTTTTCTTGGTATTTAGCATCGTTTAATACCGAAAAGGTGGCCCCACCGTGAATGGCCGCTGTAATATGTACTTTTTCCGGAGGAACGCCCCCTGCTCCCAACATATTGATCATACGTGCAATTTTAAATAATCCAATATTTATGCCATCCATTTCGCGATCATCCTTTAGGTCAAAAACTATTTTGTAATCCAGCACGGTTTCCGGTTGTGTTGCAACATCTTTTAGCTCGGTTATTTTTCCGTATCCTTCTATTATTGGCGTAATCCATTCCTGAGCAGTTGTAATTTGGGTTGCACTTATTAGCATTCCAACTAAGAGTAATTTTTTCATGTTCTTTTTATTTTCAAATTTACAATGTTTCAAATTTTATTTTGATTCTACTAATGTGCATTATTTTTGAATAGTATAAAAGAATGGCACACTTTTTATTTTCTGTAACCATTGTTACTGTAAGCGTTTTTGTAAATTTCTACTTTTGTGTATTAAATTAAGGGTTACTGCCTCTAGGTATTCAGATATACAGCATCTTAAATGGAAGAATTACAAATATTAGCACGCCTCTTATATCGGCTTTTTATTATTGGATTCCTTTTAATAGGGGTGGTGTTTATAGGGTTGTACACATACAAACCAAGGCCCATGGTTAGTTTGGAGGGCATTACAAGCGAGGAAAAAGTGGAATGGCAGCCTAAAACCCCCCTTAACGAGTTAGCAAGCATGCCGCCAAAGGTAAAAGACGGTTATTATTTGATCGCTGAAACATCTCTATATATGGGGCCGTCAGCGGAAAATACAGAAGACAGGTATACCGGAAATAATATGGCCTGTGCTAATTGCCATTTAAAAGCTGGTACCCAGGCAGGTTCTGCTTCATGGGTTGGGGTTACTGAACGTTTCCCCCAATTTGGTGGTCGCTCCAATAAAGTCGGTAGTATTGAAGACCGTATCAATGGGTGTATGGAGCGAAGTATGAATGGAGAAAAACTTCCCAAAGATTCGGAACAGATGAAAGCTATAGTCGC
>CAYGUY010000113.1:0-4006 GCA_964353165.1 uncultured Maribacter sp. | reverse complement strand
ATACCCGACCAGACTACAGGAAGACTTAGTAGGTATGAAGAAGGTCTTTATGACCGTTTGGATTTGGAAAACGATGCCATATTCTTACTCGGGGAACTGTATCTTACATATAAAAGTAAGCAGGATGAAATAACCTTAGGTAGATTTAAAGTAAATACCCCACTCATTAACCCGCAAGACGGCAGAATGTTACCCACCTTAGTGCAAGGACTTTGGTACAGGAATAGGATTTCAAAAGAAAGTTATGTTGAAATTGGAGCGCTAAATCGCATAGCTCCCAGATCTACAGGAAGGTTTTATGAAATAGGGGAAAGTATTGGCACCTATCCTGAAGGAAGAGATAGTAGTGGAGGACCCAGTCAGTTTGTAGGGAATACTATTTCAGATTACGTAATCATTGCCAACGGAATCGCAAAAGTAGCCGATGGCGTTACGGTAAGCTTTTCTAATTTTTATGTAGACAATGTATCCAATAGCTTTTATTTGAAACCAACAGTTCATGTAACTCCAAAAGTAAATTGGGAACTGGAATGGCTACATCAAAACAGGATAGGGGATGGTGGAAACGAAGTTGATGTGCTGCGGTATTTCACAAGTAATACTTCGGATATATTGGGAACCAGAATAGGATACAAGTTCGATAAGTCTAGCGTATCACTAGCTTACAACAGAATATTAAATCAAGGTCAATTTAGTTCTCCTCGGGAGTGGGGTAGGGAAGATTTATTCAGTTTTCAAAAAAGGGAACGTTCCGAGGGCTCTGGTGATAATCATGCCTTGGTTTTTTACTTCCATAACTCGTTGAGTTTGGTAAAGGACGAAGCAGACTTGAAGTCTATCTTCAGTATAGGTCGTCATTGGAAACCATCTGTCTTAAATCCAGTATTGAACAAATATGCCATGACTGATTATACGCATATCAATTTGGACCTTTTTTTTGATATTAAAAGTTTAAAGGGCTTTAAACCAGAGTTGCTTTTAGTGGGCAAGATTGCAAATGGAGATTTTCCAGAGAACCCTAACTTTATATTCAATAAAGCCAATCTTTTTCATGTTGACCTAATTTTAAACTACAACTTTTAGCTCAATAATCAAGATTTTAACTTCACCACCGTAAGACAAGTTGCACGAAGCCTTGTCTAAAAACTTAAGATATTTTTGCCTAACTATTATGTAAGATTGCCTTGAGGTAGTTCATTTGTTAAGCGCTGGGAACAAAAAAAGATGAGACCGTTTTGGTGTCATCTTTTTTTATACGTGGTGTTGCGCGTTATTAAACGTCTTGCCCTTTCATCATTTTGTTCCAATATAGATAAGGCAAACCATATTTTTTCAACATCCATAATCTCCAATGTTCTTTTGAAGAATCGGAAATTAATAGTTGCTTTAATTTTGGATCAGGGGTAAAATTATTATTGTAATCAAATTCTGCCAAAACCATTTTACCATAATCGGTTACAAGCGGACAGGAGGAATAACCGTTGTATGCTTTGCTTCCCATTTTATCGTGCTTTATCAACAAGTCAATATTGTCAACCACTATAGGTACTTGCTTTCGTATGGCTGCACCTGTTTTGGCAGTGGGTAATGCGGCTACATCCCCTAAACTAAATATGTTTGAAAACTTATTATGTTGCATGGTTTGGTGGTCCACATCAACCCAACCAGCCTCATTGACAAGAATTGAATCTTTAACAAATTTTGGAGCTACAGAAGGTGGAGCGGTATGCAACATGTCGTAATGAATTCCGTACCTATTTCCTTCTACAGTTACCTTTACATCTTTATAATTGTATTGAAATGACTCGTCTAATTGTTTTTCCGTATCCTCTCCAGCCATAACTACGCATCCTCCGGCCGTTATATCTTTTCCTAATTCATACCATGCTATTTGCTTCTCACCATCTACAGCAACTAGTTTATGAAAAAATCTTAGATTAATGTCTTTGCGATCTACTACCTCCATCAAGGTTTTGGCAACTTCTTTCACACCAAATATTATGGTGCCACCCGTTGCAAAAACGATATCGGTTTTTTTCTTCACACCACTTTTTCGAAAATGGTTTTCGGCTAGATACATGATTTTCTGAGGGGCACCTCCACATTTTATAGGGGTGGTAGGCTGTGTAAATAATGCCGTGCCTCCTTTGAAGTTTTTAATTACATCCCAAGTATGCTTAGGATCTGTATAGTTACTGCAAACAACACCTTTATCAATGGCTTCGCCAAGGCCAGGAACTAAACTATAATCATAGGTTAGCCCAGGTGCTACTACCAAATAATCATAGCTCACATCACCTTTGGATTCGGTATGGACCGTATTATTTTCAGGGTCGAAGCCCGTAGCCTTATCCTTTATCCAAGTAGCTCCCTTTGGTATAATAGATGACATCGGCCTAGCGGTTTTATCAAAATCGTATGTTCCTGCTCCTACCAAAGTCCAAGCAGGTTGATAATAGTGTGTGTCCGCTGGCTCTATTATGGCTATGTCCTTTACGTTTTTCTGTCGCAGCAATTGTGCTGCCACCATAATGCCTGCAGTTCCTCCTCCGATAATTAGTACTTGATAATGTGATTTCATTTATTGTGTAGTTTTAATAATCTACTAAAAATAATCAGTATTATTTGTCTTAATTGTAACATTAGTTACATAAGTCAAATTATTTCGCAGGTTTTATATCTATATAATAAGAAAAGCCTACTCTTTTTAGTAGAGCAGGCTTTTAGTTCTCTGAAAAAAGTTATACTATTTTTTAATCTTACATGTATTAAGTCCCACCAATGAATATAGCGGGCAAAAACTAATAAAACTTGTGAGTACAAAAACAGCCGCCAATGCCAATAATATATAGCCTAAAGTGCCTGCTATAATACCTTGCCAAAACAATACGCCTACAACGGCAGCAATAATAATTCTGATCATGCGGTCTACACCGCCCATGTTTTTTTTCATTTTATGATGAATTTTAATTAATAAAACATTCAATAATTAGGACAACGGCCGAAACCAAAGCGAAACAGATTAAACATACCAATAGTAGTTTCGAAACATTGTTCATTTTCATACCCAAAGTTCGGTCCTATTTTATTCCTATCCTGTGACATATGTTACAAGTTAACTATTTCTAAGGTACTTTGAATTGTGTAACCGATGTTACCAACAACTATCCGCACAATCCTTATCTTTAACTCAAAAATTGTGATTTATGTACAGGTATGTAGATGCTTTTATTAGTGCCATAAATGGGACGACCCATTGGACGTGGAAATCTGTTTTGTTCGATGTGCCTTGGTATACCAATTATTTTTGGGGACTTATTGTTATTTCCTTGATTGTTTGGTGCTTGGAAATCTTTTTTCCCTGGCGAAAGGAGCAGTCCATTTTTAGAAGGGATTTTTGGATGGACGGTTTTTACATGTTCTTCAACTTTTTTCTGTTTGCCATTGCAATCAGCGGTTTCTATAAAGTTTTAGGTGTCTTTTTTAAGGACATGGGCATTACGGTAAAAAGCTTGGCTATTATTGATCCAACTTCCTGGCCTATTTGGGCACAACTAATCGTGTTCTTTATTGTACTTGATTTTGTGCAATGGTTTACCCATACGCTGTTGCATAAATATTCTTTCTTTTGGAAATTTCATAAAGTGCATCATAGCGTAAAGGAGATGGGTTTTGCCGCACATCTTCGTTATCATTGGATGGAGAATATACTTTACAAACCTTTAAAGACTTTTGGAGTAATGATTTTAGGTGGATTTGAACCTGAGCAAGCCTATATTGTTCATTTTTTGGCCATTACTATAGGGCATTTTAATCATTCAAATATCAAGATAACTTGGGGACCGTTGAAATACCTGATAAATAATCCCGTCATGCATCTTTACCATCATGCCTTTGACTTACCGGAAGGAAAGTACGGGGTCAACTTTGGCATTAGTTTAAGCATTTGGGACTATTTGTTCAAGACCAACTACATTCCTGAGGATAGCGGAACAATTGAATTAGG
>CAYGUY010000112.1:7746-9428 GCA_964353165.1 uncultured Maribacter sp. | reverse complement strand
ATATTACAAAATCATAAGATGTTAGTATCTGTTATAGTGCCTGTTTACAATGACGCAAAACATGTAAAGCGTTGTATTGATTCTATTGTAAATCAATCATATCAAAACATTCAGATTATTATTGTTAATGATGGTAGTACAGATAGTACGGTAGATATATTGAATGATTACCAAAACAATAATAAATCTATTCAAATATTTAGTTATAAAAATTCTGGCACGTTCAAGTCTAGAATGAATGGAGTTAAAAATTCCACCGGAGATGTAATATTTTTTATGGACTCCGACGATTATTTAGAAACTAATGCCATTAAGTTTTTGGTAGGCAAAATGAATGAAACTGATGCTGATATGGTTATTGGTAATCATAATATTCATAAAAACAACATAATAACTTTAGTTGAAAACCAAATACCTCATAATACCGAAAGTCAATCGGTAATTCAATACTTGTTATTAAGTAAATTAACGGGCTATATTTGGGGGAGACTTATTAAACGTCACCTTCTAGAAGGTGTAAACTTACCTGTAGAACGTCCTTACACAGAAGATGTATTAATCAATTTCTATATATTCTGCAATCATCAAGTGAATGTAGTTTTACTGCAATATGCAGTCTTAAATTACACGATTCATACATCTAATATTTCACAATCATATGATTCCAAACCGGTCGAGGGCTTTTTTAACGAATTTGAAATAGTCGAAAAAATGTTAGAAGAAAAGAATCTTAAAACAACTTTATCTAAAGAATTAGCAATATACAAATGCAGAAGTTGGGTTGTATACTGTAGAAAAGGAGGTTTGAAATCAAAGGATGAAAAATATCACAAACAGTTTTTTAAAGAAAACTATAATTTGGGTAAAAGTCACCTATCTTTTTATCAAAGAATTGAGATGTACACTTATGCAAAAAACGTAAAGTTGGGAAACCTTATTTCTAAAGTAATGCAATGGTGTTACCAAAATTTTATGTTGTATAAATTTTTTTAATTTAATTATGTATCCTAGTTAAAAATGAAAGTCACCTTAATTACAGCTTCATACAATAGCGCAATTACCATAGATAGTTGTATACAATCTGTTTTAGAACAAGATTATGATGATATAGAATATATAATTGTAGATGGTGCTTCAACAGATAATACACAAGAAGTACTTAAGGAAAAACAAAAACAAAATGCTAGTATACAATATATTTCAGAACCTGATGAAGGTATTTATGATGCACTTAACAAAGGCATTGCCATATCAAGTGGCGAGATAATTGGCTTTGTACATTCGGACGATTTTTTGGCTCACCCAAGTATAATCAGTAACATCGTAGCCAAATTTAAAAACGGTGATTACGCCGGGGTGTATGGGAATCTCTTATATGTAGATCGCAAGAACACGAATAAGGTAATTCGGAATTGGTATAGTAAAACCTTCAATATTAAATTATTGGAGCGCGGCTGGATGCCTGCGCATCCTACGCTGTTTTTGAAAAAAGAGGTGTATAAGGAGTGTGGTAATTTTGACAAATCGTACAAAATAGCAGCGGATTACGATTTTATGTTACGTGTATTGCGAAAATCTAACTATAAATTTGGTTTTTTGCCACAAGTGGTTACAAAAATGAGAATGGGTGGGGAGAGCAATAAGAAAATAGCCAATATCCTTAAAAAAAGCCAAGAGGACTT
>CAYGUY010000112.1:0-7646 GCA_964353165.1 uncultured Maribacter sp. | reverse complement strand
AACGATTTTCAGCTTTAAGTAGTTATATAAGGTCTTTATTTTGTAGGTTTTGGTTGGTAAAATTTATGGGAAGAAAGAGAATAAATGCCCATATAGCCTCCGAGTATCTAATGTTTACTTAAATTTACCCCGTTTGTTTTAAAAGATGTCATAGACATGAAAGAAGCCCCTTTTACTTTAGATTTACGCGATGATGCAGATTCGTTGAGCATCAAAGCAACCGTCTTTGAATATATAAAACATTGGCCTTGGTTTTTAGCAAGTTTAGCAGTTTGTCTTTTTTTGGGACTGGCCTATCTGTATTACACTCCAGAATCGTTTAAATCGATTGCCAAAATAAAAATTATTGACGAGTCTAAGGAAATGAACGTCGCTGTGGACGCGCTTTCCATGCTTAGCGGTGGTGGGTCTAATATTAACATGGATAATGAGATGGAGGTTTTGCGGTCCTACCGCTTGTTGAACCAAGTAGCAACGGAACTCAACCTAGATGTTTCTTTTATTGAAAAAGGATCTATCAAAAAGACTCAGATTTGGAATGCGCCCTTAATCCTTACCAAAACGATTTCAGAAGATAGTCTTCGCGAACCCTTGCACTACGAATTGGTTTTTAAAGGAGATCAAGTAGTGTTAACAGATCAAGAAGAAAGTACGTGGACCTTAAAGGCTAGCGACTTGGACTCCATTTCTACTACATTGCCGTTCGCCATTTCCTTAGCGCCTAATTTTAATGCCCAAAAACAGCTAGGGAAGACCTACGAAGTGGTGCTGAAATCTAGAAAGGCGACCATAGCCGATTTGCTTGAAACCATACAGATACAACCCACCAGTAAAAATAGTGATGTTGTTTCCTTACATCTCGTAGGAGAGAGCTATGCCCGTTCGGAAGCAATTTTAAATACGCTCATCAGGGTTTTTAACAATGATGGGGTGTCTGATCGCCAACAGGTATCCAAACGCACCTTGGATTTTATAGACGAACGCTTTGTATACCTTGCTACCGAACTGGATTCCATTGAAGGGGGTAAGGAAAGTTTTAAACGCACCAATAATCTGTCTTATATAGAGGCGGACGCTGGGATTTCCCTAGAGCGAAAATCGGAAACCGAAAATCAAGTAGCCGAGCTGGAAACCCAACTTTCCTTGTCGGGCTTATTAAAGCAGACCGTCATCAGCCAGTCCGCCTACAGTTTATTGCCGGTCGATATTGGTTTGGATAATCTTAGTTTGAGTACTTTGGTGTCCTCTTACAACGAGATGGCCATGGAGCGAGAAAAGTTGGGAATGACCATAGGCGAAGGACATCCGAGCATGGTGGCACTTTCAGAACAATTGGAACGTACCAAGGTGAATATTCTCAAAACCGTAAATGTATACCAGTCCCAAATGCGGACGGCCTTAAGCCGTTTGAATTCGGAGCGTTCCAAGGCCAGTTCTGTCTTTGCGGGTTTGCCAGAGAAGGAAAAAATGCTGCGTTCCATTGAGCGCCAGCAGAGTATTAAGGAAAACCTCTTTTTATTGTTATTACAAAAAAGAGAGGAAGCGGCCATAAACCTTGCCGTAACGGCACCATCAGTAAAAGTGGTAGACTTCGCTGAGACCGATAACAAGCCTGTGGCACCAAAAAAGTTGGTGGTATTGGGCATTTCGGGACTCTTGGGACTTTTTCTGCCCTTTGCCTTTTTCTTTGTTAAAAATACCTTGGATACCCAAATCAACAACAGAGGTGATTTGGAGAAATTGTTGCCGACTATTCCTATTGCAGCAGAAATACCCCATATAAAAGGTAAAAAGATATTTGTAGATATTAACGACCGTTCCCAAATGGCGGAATCCTTCCGTATTTTGGGAAGTAACCTGAAGTACCTACTGCCTATGACCAAAGGCAGTGAGGGTAAGGTGGTCTACATTTCTTCTGCTATAGCAGGGGAAGGTAAAAGTTTAGTAGCCTATAACCTTTCCGTAGCCTTGGCCAGTTTAAATAAAAAAGTACTGCTGGTAGGCGCCGACCTACGAAACCCGAAATTGCATGATTTCTTTGGTATGGGTGTAAAAACCAAAGGACTGTCCGATTTTTTAAAAGAACCGCACCAGAATACAAGCGAGTTTATTTATCCCGGTTTGGATAGTGTCCCAACACATAAGGTGTGCCTTAGTGGTCCGATCCCACCAAACGCCCCATTTTTATTGAGTAGCGAAGGTTTTGAAAAGTTCATAACCCAGGTGCGGCACGCTTTTGATTATGTTATTGTCGATACCGCCCCGTTGATGCTGGTTACCGATACCTCCTTGATTTCTGAATATGCGGATATTACCCTGTTGGTAGCCCGTGCCGGTTTGACGGATCGGACTATTTTGGAGAAATTTGGTAAGAGCAAGCAATCCGAAAATTTTAAAAATCTTGCACTGGTATTGAATGATACCAAAAACAGCATTAATGCGTCTTACGCCTATGCAACAAGCTAAGTTTGCTTACGCAGTTTCATAATTATTCTGAACCTTGTTGCAAGGAACTCGTTACTTTATGCGAGATATAAACAGCCTACGAACTACCTGTAGTAATTTGGATAGTGCCAAAAAATAAATCTAGGATTAATTTAAATTAACAATTGCAATTAACGCTAAAGACAAGGAGCCTATAACAACGGAGAACCACTGTGGTGTATTTGATGTAGTTCTTACCTTCCGCTTGTTGGGCTGGACATATACAATATCATTGGATTTTAGATAGTAGTTTGGCGATTTAAACAGTTCGTCCGTATTGAGATTAATCCGTTTGGTGATTTTAATCCCGTCCTGTTCGCTGATTAAAAATACATTATCCCGTTTAGCGAAGATGGTCATGTCACCTGCCAGTCCGAGGGCTTCCAACAAGGTTACTTTTTCATTGGCTATCGTAAAAACTGAAGGGTTGTTCACCTCACCCAATACCGATACCTTAAAATTTAGATATCGAATATCTACGATAGGGTCCAGTAACAATTGACGTACCACCAATTCCTTGGTAATATACTGTCGCAAGTCCTTTTTGGTAAGTCCCGCTGCTCGAATCGCCCCGATAAACGGAAATTGAATATTTCCGTCTTGGTCAATTAGGTAGCCTGCCGTTGGTGATGGTCTTCCATTAACATTGCCTGCTTGGGACGATGTTTTATTGGCTAAATTGAACATTTCCGCAGCTTCTATATTTAAGCTGCTCACGGTAATACTCAGAATATCATTTTTTTGTAGGACGGGTTCTAATGTAGCACTGGTTGCTTTAAATCTTGCATTACCCAAATCGTTGAAATAGGTAGCTTTGTCAACAGTGCTACAGGAAAAAAACTGTATGGCTATCAGAAATATAGCAGCAAATTTAATACTGCGCTTTAAAAGATGGTAGGTCAGGGGAGACTGCTTTGGTTTCGATGTCATTATACTCTTGTTTTAAATCACTGAAAAGTCAACGATGAAAGTGTTGGGTTCTAGCACAAATATAATTATACGGTTGGTTTATTTGGCTTTTTTTGTTAAGAATGTCCGTTCGAGTGGTGTCCTGTAGTAGACGTTGTATCAAGAACCCTCCCCTTGTGACCTGTTTGTTTCTCTCCCGAAATTTCGGGAACAAATTCCTCGTACCTCGTAAATTCACTCGAAGTGCCATTGGATTTTTGATTCCATCCGGTCAGTTCGAGTGGCGTCCTGAAGGAGACCTTGTATCGAGAACCCCTGTGACCTGTTAGCTTTTCTCCCGAAATTTCGGGAACAAATTTTCTCGTGCCTCGTAAATCCATTCGAAGTGACATTGTGACCCATCCTTTTTGGAAGAATCACAAAAGCATTTACCTTAAGTTCAACGTTTGATACGTATACGATGTAGGGTGTCCAATTTCGGGAATTTTTGTAGAAATGCTTCCCGATTTGTGTACATGGTTGTTAAGGGGTCCATTGTAGTATCGGCATATCCAGAATACAGTGAGGTTACGACTTCCATCCCATTAACCACTCTTCCAAATGATGGAAATCCACGTACATCGTTGTAGAATATCGTATCTAGACGTTGATTGTTCCCTAAATTGATAAACAGGTCTGTTGTTCGGGATTCCGGTCCTCCTCTGGCAAAACTCAAGGTCCCTTTCTCGTTGCTTTGAAGTACCGCTTCATCCGGAACGGATATGCTATTCCAACTGCCGTAAGCTTTTTTATTGCTGCTTCCAAATTGGGCTACAAAACCAGGATTCACCCTATAAAAAAGGTGCCCATCAAAGTATCGGTGTTTTACGAGTTGGTATAGACGGTCCACCGCTTTTGGGGATAGCTGTCTGGTTACTTCAATATCAAAATTTCCTTTGGAGGTTTCGAACTGTAAGGTGTAGGTTTCTGGGGCTATTTCTTTGGTCCAACTAGCACGGAATACCTTAGGCGCGCAACCCACGATACTTATAAAAATGAGGACATAAAGGTACTTTTTCATTGTATAGCTTTATTTAACGAACGATAATACTCATTTTTTGACGATTGAATACTTTTTTTTCAGGTATTTTTGTAGGAATGGAAAGCGTACTTAGCACTTACTTGCCCGAACGTGCCGTTGCACCTTGTATGGCACTTATTAAAGAAAACAGGGTGCATTTGAAAATCGTAAATGAACGCGTAACGCGCCATGGCGATTACAGGCGATTGGCGAACGGACAGCATCAGATTACCGTAAATGCTACGCTGAACAAGTATCGGTTTTTGATTACACTCGTGCATGAAATTGCCCATTTGGTCGCTTTTGAAAAATACGGTAGGCGCATTAAGCCCCACGGCTTGCAGTGGAAGCACACGTTTCAATACCTAATGCTTCCGTTTATACGGCCGGAGATATTTCCTTCTGGTATACTGCCGCTACTGGCACGACATTTTAAAAATCCGAAAGCGAGTAGTGGCACAGATGCGCAATTATCCATCGCCCTAAAAAAATTCGATGAACAACAATCAGATAAATCCTACGTTTTTGAATTGCCGGTAGGGAGTGTGTTTCGAATATATAACGGAAAGCTTTTTAGGAAAGGCAATAGACGAACGAAAAGATACGAGTGCGTTGAGGTAAGTTCTGGAAAAGTATATCTTTTTCAACCCAATGCAGAAGTTGAATTAATAACGAGTTGAGATGAACAAAAACTATTATGCAGTTCTAATGGCAGGTGGCGTTGGCTCTAGATTTTGGCCAATTAGTACCACTGAGAATCCCAAACAGTTTCACGATATGTTAGGGACAGGTACTACCTTGATACAAAAAACCTTTCAACGGTTAAATAAGTTCGTTCCAACCGAGAATATTTTGATTCTGACCAATGAAAGGTATAACGATTTGGTACTGGAGCAATTGCCTATGGTGAAACAAGATCAAGTGGTTTTGGAACCCGCCATGCGGAATACTGCACCATGTATCTTGTATGCAGCCTTAAAGATTCAGAAAATGAATCCGAACGGTGTAATGATAGTGGCGCCAAGCGACCACTGGATAGAGGACGAGGCGGCTTTTGCAAAAGATGTGACGGCCTGTTTTGAGAAATGTGAGCAAGAGGACGTTTTATGTACCTTGGGTATTAAACCCACCTTTCCCAATACCGGTTTTGGATATATTGAATTTGATAAGAACAGTGAAGACGAAATAAAAACGGTACATCAATTTCGTGAAAAACCGGATTACGAAACGGCCAAGGACTTTTTGGAACAAGGTAATTTTCTCTGGAACGCCGGTATCTTCATGTGGAGCGTAAAGACCATTGTAGATGCGTTTAAGGTCTACCAGCCCAAGCAATATGACCTCTTTTCTGCAGGTATGGAAGCCTATAACACTGTAAACGAAACTGCTTTTATTACTGAAAATTATCCGTTAGCTGAAAACATATCCATCGACTACGCGATTTTGGAACGATCAAAGGCCATATTCGTATTAGCTGCTACCTTTGATTGGAACGATTTGGGTACATGGGGTTCTTTATTCGATAAATTGGACAAAGATGCCGATGGAAACGCTGTAGTGAATGCGCAAGTGCTCGCAGAAGACGCACATGGGAATATGATTCGTTCTCCTAAGGATAAAATTGTAGTTATAGACGGGCTAGAGGATTATATCATCGTAGACAAAAAAGATGTACTTTTAATATATCCGAAGTCAAAAGAACAGGATATTAAAAAAGTACTGAAGAAGGTAAAAGATAAATTTGGCAACAAGTACGCATAGCTATGCAAGATAAACTAGGTCAGGATAATATCACACCCACAGATAATTCCAATGATAGTGGTGAGAATGTAAAAAAGGATTTTCAGGGCTTATTGGGTAGTATAAAGAAGTTTTTGTCCGAACTATTGGACATCCGAACCAATACAGATCAGCAGGCTACAAAGGAAGCTATTATAGCCGATATTCCGTTTAAAGGACACACCTCTTGGATTCTTATCTGTTCTATATTTATAGCTTCCATAGGTTTAAATGCAAACTCCACCGCCGTTGTCATAGGTGCTATGCTTATCTCACCTTTAATGGGCCCTATCTTGGGTATTGGTCTTTCTGTTGCGATTAATGATATTGATACCCTTAAAAGATCTTTAAAAAACTTTGGGGTTATGGTCGTATTAAGCGTCTTGACCGCGTTTTTATTCTTTAAGTTTTTTCCGTTGCGCGACGAATCCTCTGAGTTGTTGGCTAGGGTAGCACCTGACATCAGGGATGTGTTGATTGCTTTTTTTGGCGGTCTTGCATTGGTTATTGCTCGAGCAAAAAAGGGAACCATTGCCAGTGTTATTTTTGGTGTGGCTATCGCTACCGCTTTGATGCCGCCATTATGTACAGTTGGTTTTGGATTGGCAATCGGCAATTGGGATTATGCAACAGGTGCTATGTACCTGTTTACTATTAATACTATTTTTATTGCCTTGGCCACCTTTTTGGTCATAAAACTATTGCGTTTTCCCATGGTTCGCTATGTGAATTCCCAGCGACGCAGATTCATTGCCCGTATGGCTTCTTTGGTTGCAGTTCTCGTAATGATTCCTGCTGCGATAACATTTTATAATGTGTTTCAGAAATCCCTATTTACCAAGGAGGCAAAAGAATTTATAGATGCGAAAATTGCTACCTATCAATTCTCCGGGGAAGGACGGTTTTTGGAGGACTTTACTGATATTGAATTTAATGATGGTAAAGATTCTCAGGTTGAGGTGGTTTTTATGGGAAATGAGACGATTCCCGATAATGTTATTGCGACTTGGAAAGCACAGATGAACGAATACCCAAAACTTGTTGGAACCGCACTCAACGTAGTCCAAGGGTCTAAAAATGAAGCAGCTGATCAATTAAAATATGTAAATGAACTTTACGAATCCCAAAAGAACCAACTCTCTAGTAAGGACGAGAAAATTTCGTTTTTAGAGTCGGAACTGATGCGACTGAACAAGGGTGCTGCAGGGCAGATTCCTTTTCAAGAAATAAGTTTAGAGGCTAAAACCAATTACGAGAATTTATCCCGGCTGGCCTACTCCTTTCTCATTTCTACCGATTTCGTCAAAACGGATACTATTCCTGTTTTTGAGGTGACTTGGAAAAAGCAAGCAAAACGTGCGCAAACGGAGAAGGACATGAAAAAGCTGCAAGAATGGTTGAAGTTGCGACTGCA
>CAYGUY010000111.1:8360-9485 GCA_964353165.1 uncultured Maribacter sp. | reverse complement strand
AAATGCTTCTTGTGCCGTGCGGTAGTCTTTGGCAACATTTTCAGCCACCATTTGCACATCTACTTTTGAAGCTATGCTAGAAGCACGTGCGCTGAAGTTATCATGACTAAGACTCCCTTTTGAAATCATATAATCCGTATGGGTATTGGCATATTCGTAAGCAATAGGGCTAAAGGCTAAGGTAGTTGCCCCTAAGTCCTCCCTATGGGAATTTACAATTGCTAATACTTCTTGTTCTAAGGCTACTTGATTTGCCGCTTCTATGTTCGCCGTATCATCTATAGATTCTTTTGAGCAGGAACCTAAAATAAATACAAACAAAACAAGGAAAGCATGCTGTGCTCTCATTTTCATATAATGTTCTATTTGTAAGCAGGTTGCTCACCGCAGGGAAGTAGGTCTATAAGAATTGGGTACTCTTTGTTCTCGTGCAGATAGGGGATATCTACCCTGTAATAATAATAAAAATTGAGGTTGGTACGGTAAAAATTAATTTTTATTCGATGAAAGGACGTTAATCTTGGAAAATCTGCGTTTAAACCATTTTATGGGTATTTAATCGGCTAAGGGTTTTCGTACGATTCTATAGTTTCTTCACGTAAAATTGTATCGAATACCACAGCGCCTATTTCCCTTATAGGGTTAAACAGAATGGATTCGTTCTGTGCCTCTTCAGAAATGAATCGTAAATTACTATTTACGCGATTAAAAAATACGAGTATTGCACCTAGAATTAACGCTACTTTAAGGGCTCCAAAAACGGCTCCCGCTATCTTATTCAATAGTCCTAATAAGGCAATATTGGCCACTTTGGTAAGTAATTTGCCTGCAAAATGAACTGCAAATACGATTATGATAAATGTAATCACAAATGAAGTAAGGTTTACATAACGTTCCTCCCAGTTCATTTGTTCGGTAAGATAATCTCCGGCTATATATGAAAAATGAATAGCACCGTAGATTCCAGCAATGAGTGCCACGATAGAAGCAAGTTCTATGAGAAGGCCGTTGTTAAATCCTTTCCATAGTCCCAATAGGAGCAAAATTCCTAAAATGATATCTAAAATTGCCATTTGAAACCAGTTTGGAACAAATATAGAACATTGATTAGTACCTTTACTTTTT